>NZ_CAWQUW010000027.1:0-37108 GCF_963898195.1 Vibrio sp. L3-7
ACTTACGCGATGATAAAAGCGTTGAACAAGCTTATTGGGTTAGGTATGCCTGAAACTTGTCGTATTGACTAAGAAATACGCGAAACGGGGTGGCTCTATCTCTAAATTTAATTACGCAACAAAGCCGCTCTGGAGTGGTCGTTTAATCAGCGGTATACCGTGTGATTCACGTCTTTTACAGGTATAGGTCTAGCTTCCTTCAATTTAAAGTAAGTAGTCTCACCTCTCTTTACCACACTTCGAACTACGAATTGGCTACCAGGTTTATAGTTTCTCTCATTCTCTCCGGTATCACCGGCTCCAATGTTAAATGGAGTTCCCTCGATAATATATACAGCCGGTTGTTGACCTCTATTAGCAGTGTCGGAGTCTGAATGGTATTTTCTTGATGCGTATTTATTAGCCATTTTTTCGTTTGTATCGCATGACATGATGAAACCAATTTGAAAACGGTCCCCTTGTTTTAATGCTCCAACTCCCTCTTGAGGTTTAAACATCGAGCCTCGATACTGTATCCCAAAAGTGTCTTTTTTCTGGCCATCAAACATAAACTCAACAGCTTCTTTTGCTCCATTATTCAGAGCTTTAACGGCGTTATCCAGGTCCTCTTTTGAAGACATAATAAACGGCGAGTCTTTGTGTGCACGGTTCCATTCAATACTCGCACCTTGGCGAATTGAAGCTGAAGATTCTGTCTTTAGTACACAGCCGTAGTCATGCCTAACTCTATTGTTTATTCCTTTCGCACCATGATTAGTACTGTAAATAGCAACTAGCCCATCGCGGGTGCTCTTTATTTTATCCTGGGTCGCTTTTTGTTTTCTCTCTAACTTGGATATTTGATTATCAACTTCATTAATGAGTCGTTTTATTTTTTCACGCTCCACCCTAGAATCATTTACACTAGAATTAAGTGCAGAAATAGTATTCTCACGTAGTTGTATATAATCATTAAGTTTAGACGAGTCTATCGCTTTAGGTTCCTTTAGATTCGCGCCAGAAAACACGGGGTTGATCACAGCTCTTGCCGCCGCAACTTCTTTCTTATGCCGCCCTACGTGAAGGTTTCCAAAGCACTTTAGTTTACTATGACTTTCTCCCCTAAACTCCCACTGACCTTTTTAACCTCTTTAAGTCGTACAGTCCCCTCGAAGTTTTTTATGTCGGAAGCTACCGCATAAGGCCTTGAAACATAATTTTTCTTTAGGTGGATAGCACTCTTTAAGTCTTGCTCAACTGATCGAATATTTTGATTGAGCGAAGTAAGAGGTTGTTTTGCGCTGTTTAGGTCTTGTATTGTCTTTGCCAAATCAGCTTTTAGTGTCGTTAATTGATGACTTGTCTTGGTGAGCATAGTTTAAAACTCCTGCTTCTCATAACTGATAAATAATGCGTATTTAAACCATGTTAGACAGAATCAAACCTAAGTCGGTAATGAAAATTTTTGAATAATTTGGGGATATTTTACCGCTATAGAGCTAGGTCAAAGCGCTAAGCTTTTCCGAAACAACCTGTTCGATTCCTTGCTTGGCTTGATGGACGTGCAAACCAAAGAATACCGAGAGGAACAAGATATCTTCGCACCATGTCGGTAGTGCTTTTTTCTTGAACTTAAGTGCGAACTTGAATTTAAACTTGAATGAGTAACGGGTAAGCTCCTCTTGCCTTAACCAATTAATTCATCACCTCTAAAAAGAAAAGGCCTCGGTCTTTTCTTTTTTTTCGTCGCTAACATGGATCCAGAGTGTTAATTTATAACGACGAAACAATGAGCTACATTTAACAGAGACAATAATGGAAGAGTCAGTCGTGCTCCAAAGACCAACCTGTCTTATTAGACTTTATCTCACTCACATCGCTCATTGAACTTACCACGATTAAGCTCAGTTCAATACGGCACCTGAATGGCGCCGCAATATCAATGTTTACGTCATATCATTAAGGACAAATGAATGGACGCTTTCATAATTTCAAGCTGGCAATTTTCTGAGGGTGTGGCACATGAACACACCACCAGCCCAGCCCCATTCGAGCAATCAACTTGGTACCACTGCCAAAGAGATGCTGACGGTTTGAGAGAATGGCTCCACAGTAATACGGTTCCAAATGCCATCATCGATTCATTACTCACAGACGACACTCGTCCTCGATTTGAGCAGTTTGGTCACGACTGCTTTTTGATGATCTTGCGAGGCATTAACCTAAACGAAGGTGCGAACCCTGACGATATGTTGAGCTTACGCATCTTATGGTACAAAGGCACTTTAATATCGACACGTAAAGTTCCTTCGAAAGCGGTCAGTAATCTAATATCCGATCTAAAACAAAACCAAGGTCCAACATCATTACCTGATGTCTTACTGGGAATGATCCGTGGAATTAACCATTACATATCAAGCTTCTTGACTCCCGTCGAACAACTGATTGATGAGCTAGAGTCTGAATCTCATATCGATATTAAGTCCATCAATGCTCTGCATTCAAGGCTACTTAGACTAAGGCGCTATTTGAAGCCACAGAAATACGTTTTTGAGGATTTAATGAGTGAACTGCCAGCTCCATTGAGTAAGCACAACAGTCATATAAAGAACAGCCTTGATACCATACTCAGGATTAACGAGTCGGTTGAGTTTTATATCGATCAAATTAATGTATTTTTGGCCAGTCGAAGTCAGCAGCAAGCTGAGAAAATGAATAGAAATACGTACCTATTTTCTATTATTGCGGGTATTTTCCTCCCTGCTGGGTTTTTCACCGGTTTACTCGGGGTCAATATTGCTGGTATCCCAGGAACAGACAACCCCATGGCGTTTCCACTATTTTGTGTTGGACTGCTCGCGGTCGTGGCGATTGAAGTCATTATTTTGAAAAAATTGAGGTTTATTTAATGGTTGAGTTTTTGCAATCCAATATGTGGCTTAAACAAGTGGGTTTAGGTTTACTGCTTATCGTTGTGTATTGGGTGATAAAACGCTTGGGGAAGAACTGGATAGAAACATTAGCGGAAAATAAGCGGGTCGAGTTGAAGCGGAAGCAGTTCGTGATTAAGTGTTTCAATATCGTTCTATTTCTACTCTTCATCGCTGTGTTTACGATTGTTCTTAACTTGGGCTTTGGTGATATTTCGCTGTTCTTGTCATCCATATTCGCGGTGTTGGGTGTCGCTTTATTCGCGCAATGGTCGATTCTAAGTAACCTCACAGCCAGCGTACTAATATTTTTCGTATTCCCTTATCGCATTGGTGACAGAGTAAGAGTCGCGGAGAAAGACGAAGACATCAGCGGTGTGATCATCGATATCACCATGTTCCACGTTATTCTTCGACACAGTTCGGGCAACATCATCACCTACCCTAATAACCTGATCCTACAAAAAGGCGTGATAAAGGTATTAGTTGATCCTGAGTTAAAGAGTGAAACTGTCGATACAAAACTCATCAAAGCTGAAGACTCAGGAAAGTAATGCGCCCTATTCAACGTCCCAATCAATAAGTTCAGCAGAGGGCAAAATATCTTGCCCTCTTTCAATTAACATCAGCTCTTCTGTTAACACCCACACACCTTTCAAAACTGTCGTTTTTATTCAATACCTGCCTCAACCAGTCGCCTACAATTGCTGTCATTGAAACGTGGCTCAGCGAATCAACTGATCTCATCGTCTATCGACGTACCTGAGAACCAGACCGCAGCCACGCACTCTACCGAATCGAAACAACAGGAATTCAAACGATGTTACGTATCAAAAAAATCTCATCACTTAGCGACTTAAGCGAACTTAAAACCGCTTACTTTACTGAATCAACAGCACCACTCGATGGTATGTGGCACTTTGGTTTTGTTCCTATGTCTGATCATTACGGCTTTTACGAAAACAACTCACTTGTGGGCTACTGTGCGGTCAATGGTGAAGGCTACTTGCTTCAGTTTTTCCTAGCACCAACAGCAAACCACAATATTGAAGATTTATTCGCCCTAATCGTAGAAAATAACAGTTCTGTTATTAGTGAAATGAAAGGCGCATTCGTGAGCACCGCTGAACCACAATATTTATCACTGTGTGTCGACAACACAGAGTCATTTAAAGTGAATGCGATGATGTACCGCCAAAACTCTCAAGCCAGATCTGATTGTGATTCAGACCGCATTGAAGAGATAGAGATGAGCCTCGCAACACAAGAGCAACTCGATCAACTAGTTGAGTTTGCTTCAGCAGCGATTGGCGCGCCAAAAGAGTGGCTCACCGGTTACTACGGTAATTTGATTGCCCGCCAAGAGCTATGGGGCTACTGGGAAAGTGACGACATTCTCGCTACTGGAGAGTGCCGTAAGTTCGATGAGCATCAAACACAGTTTGCCGACCTAGGTATGATTGTCGCACAAGAAGAACGCGGTAAAGGCTTAGCAACGCGTGTTATTCACTTTCTAAAGCAACACGCTAATAGCCAAGGGTTAGAAGCTATTTGCTCTACGGAAAGCAGTAATATTGGCGCACAAAAGGCCATTACACGCGCGGGGTTATCATCAAAGCATCGCATCTTACAGTTTGATTTTAGCGAGTTAAAGAAATAGCTTAGCCTTGATATTGGCTAAATATCAGAACTAAGCTGAAGGTTCAGTTCTGATAATAGATGCTCTTAAAAACTGTCACCTCCAACGATATCCACATATAGTTGTGAGTGATAATCCTCTGAAACAGAAGGTCTAATGATCAATTGGTTACAGTCTCCAAAATCCCCTGTAGTTGCTCAGTTCATTGATTGCTACTGGCTGATTGAAAAGACGCCCGACGCTCAAACTCATCAATTTCCGATACTCAATCCCGATCCATCGGCACCGCCAAGCGAGCAGGCATATCACTACACGATTGAGCAACAGGTCGATCAAGGCTTTGGTTGCCATCTGCTGCTGCCACACCATAAAGCCATCGAATTGGATCACTCGAAGCCGTTTATTCATTTAGGCATCAAGTTCCATGTGGGCGCACTGTACTCTCTGGTTATCCCAGATTCCCCTCACCCTAGCTTGGACAAGGTTAGTCCAATCAATCTCGCAGGTTTGCTAAACAACCCAAATGCCGATGCTATATCATTGATTAAGCTTGCTCAAACCGATATTGAAGCCTGTTGTCAGCAATTAGATGATTTGCTGCTGCCTTGGCTATCGACAGGTAAATCCGATAGGCACAGTCAACTCACGCACAAGGTATTAGGAGTGCTTGGCACTACACCGATTGCAGAGCTCGGCGACACACTGTTCTGCTCGCAACGCACTTTAGAAAGAAGCTTCAACAAGGTAACAGGACTGACACTAAAACAGTGCCAATCGATGAACAAACTCGAATCAATGTTGGAATACTTGTATAAGCGAAATCTTGATGACATTAATTGGATAGACGTCGCCTATCAGTTTGGGTTTAGCGACCAGCCACACCTGATTCGCTACCTTAAGAAAACCATCGGTCTAACACCCAATAATTACGCTAAACAAGGCGGCTTAACCATTGATGTGTATGGTGGCGTGAGATCAGAGTAACCACTCTTTATCTATAACGAGCACTCTGTCTATAACGTACATCTCTGTCTTTTGTGTCCCATTAGTAGCAAGTTTTATTGAGTTTAGATTTGCGACTAAATATACTGGAGATACCATCATACGGAGGATAAAAATGAATAATAAAAACAAACATATAGTTTTAATTCATGGTCTATATATGCCTGCGTTGATCATGCAGTATCTGGATAGGAACTTCAAAAAGCGTGGCTTTACAACGCACAAATTTGCCTACAACTCTCTGCGTTTCCCCTCTGCTGCAAAGCGCCTTAATCGCTTTATAAATGCTCGGTTTGATGAGCATGATGAAGTCTACTTCTTTGGCCATTCACTCGGTGGCTTATTGATTCGTCATTACTTTAAATTCTACCAACCCAACTTTGCAGACACCTGCATTATTACCGCTGGTACACCTCACAATGGGGCAACCATCGCTAAAACGCTTTCTAACCATGGGCTTGGGTTTATATTTGGTTCGAGCAAAATGATCTTAAGTGATGGCTTAGGTGACTATGATATCGACGTGCCGATTGGTGTAATCACTGGCACCTACGACGCGGGAGTCGGACGCATTGTATTGGGCAAGAATCCAGGCGATGGCACGGTCACACTAGAAGATGCGAACCTGAGAGGCGCTACAGACACTTGTGCTCTCAAACTCAACCACACAGCGCTCGTATATTCGAAAGAAGTGGTCACTCTCTCAGCCCAGTTCATCGAACATAGAGCTTTCAAAGCCGCCTGATTACCTGATTTTCGTGTTCTTATATTCTTATGTTCTTATGTTCTTATGTTCTTATAGCTAAAGAGGCCAACAGCCTAAAACTAAATACACTCTCTTCTAAAACAAAAATACCACCCTACAGATAGAGTGGTATTTAGAGATTCATTACTGGAAACCAGTAGCCAACTACAAAAGATTGACTCGTGTTGGCAAGAACACCTCACCCAACATGCATCGTACCGAACCACCACCGATGTCTTCGATCGTTTTCACGTTAAACGGGAGCAGCTTTCCATGTGTCGAAAGCTGAGCTAACTGGGCTGGAGAGAACGCATCGTAAGCCGATTGAGACATTGCGATCACCTTGTCGCCATTCACCGTTTCCAGTTGCAGGATGTTGCCACAGAAGCGGTTCATCTGATCGATTGAGATCGAGATAACCTGCTTATCCTTTGCAAGAGACTTTACGACAAAGCGACGCTCAAACTCAGGAATTACTTCATCACAAATCACGCAGAAGTTATCACCAATCGCCATCATCACATTGGTGTGATAAATCGGCTGACCCGATGGTAATGCCGTTTGAAAAGAGACAACTCGAGAATAGCCTATGCGCTTTGCATAATCTTCTAGCACTTCACGGTCACAACGTTGAGAAAGCGCCGCATAGATCGTCTTATTGATATGGTCGATAACCATGACGCCTGTGCTCTCCAAATAAGAGCCTTGAGCAACATAAGACTCTAACGACTCATTGTGATTAACAATGCGACCAGAGGCTTCTAACGCTTCCATAAGAGCATGTGGCTTAACTTCATGTTGGCGGTTCTCACACGCCATAGGGAAGGTAAATAAACTACCGTCACTGCAAGTGCTGAACCAGTTATTGGGAAAAACCGCATCAGGGGTTTCTACGCCCAATTCAGGGTAATCAAACTCTACAACTTGCACACCTTCTTTGCGCAATGAAGCGACCATGGCTTTAAATTCGGCCATCGTCTCTAGCTTCACCTCAGCTTCGGTTAAATCCACTCGGTGTTGAAACTCGTTATCACGCGCAGTTTCTTCGTTAAAACGAAATTCTTTTGGTGGCACCATAACAACGCAATTAGCGTTTTGAACATTAGTAATGTGAAGTGATTTCTTGTGTAGGTTTAACATCTCAATCGTCCCTATCTTTTATTTACCTCAGAATTGTAAACAACTTGTTACGACAAGATTCACTGAAAATAATAATGATTTGAATATTTATCCCAAACAATTACTGCAAAAATCAGTTTAATCGGTAATTTTTACTGCAAGATAACAGCGCATCAGAAAGAACCAACTGTTTGCATATTAGTTAAGGAAATTGCCGCATAAATATCCTGCCTTCATTCTCTAGCTAACAGCGAGTTTAGGTTACAATTTAATCCATTTAACGTTAGGATTATCACCGTTGCATAACCATCAATTACGTTTGAAATAAGCCTAACTTTTCCAGTCCAATTCAATCTAAAATGAACGTCATGAAAGACACTCTTTGAACCTTTCCTGCGTCGCTTAACTAAAAGTTAAAACAAAAAATCCATCGAATGACTTAATGCTTATAAGAACTCATTAACACCGATAAAATTTCAAACCGAATTTATAAAAACAAAGCTGCGCTTACGATGCACTAACTCATAGATGCAGCAGCTTATAAAGGGAAATCTATGTACAAGAAATTTGAAGGCTTTACCGAAGCCTTTCCAAAGGGAGAGCCGATACAACCTCCTACTGGGATACTGGCGTTCTGTCGCCATTACACTCGAGGCTTTGAAAAACCGTTAATCGTGCTCGGACTGATGAGCATGACCATCGCGATCATCGAAGTCGCGCTATTTGGTTACATGGGACAACTGGTTGATTGGCTATCAACAAGTAATCCAGAAACCTTCCTAGCGGACAACAAATCTACGCTGATGGGGTTGGGCGTTTTACTTCTGGTCGTGATGCCAATATTGATCAGTGCTTACTCACTATTGCTTCATCAAACTTTACTCGGCAACTACCCAATGTCTATCCGTTGGTTAGCCCACCGTTACCTTTTGAAGCAGAGCCTGTCGTTCTATCAAGATGATTTTGCAGGACGTGTCGCGACCAAAGTGATGCAAACCTCACTTGCGGTGCGTGAAACCGTGACCAAAATGGTCGATGTGTTCGTGTACGTCACCGTATATTTTACTGCGATGTTGTTCATGCTCGCGGAATCAGACTGGCGCTTAATGGCTCCAATGTTGGTGTGGCTGTTCATTTACGTCGGTATCCAACTGCACTTTGTACCCAAACTTAAAGATGTTTCTTCAGAGCAAGCTGACGCGCGCTCGCTAATGACAGGTCGTATTGTTGATAGCTACACCAATATCGCAACCGTAAAGCTGTTCTCGCATAGCAAAAGAGAAACTGAATACGCAGAAGAAGGCATGGAAGGTTTTTTGGATACTGTACATCGCCAAATGCGCTTAGTGACCGGTTTCAATATCTGTGTTGAATTCGCTAACTACTTATTAGTGTTCAGCATTGCCGGTATTTCTATTTACCTATGGTTAGATAACGCGATCACCGTGGGTGCGATTGCGATTGCCGTCAGCTTGGCTTTGCGTATTAACGGTATGTCAAAATGGATCATGTGGGAAATTGGTGGCTTGTTTGAAAACCTAGGTACAGTGATTGATGGCATTAAAACGCTATCTAAGCCTATCGCTATTGAAGACAAAAAAGACGCTAAGCCTTTGGATGTGCCACAGGGTGGCATCAACTTCGATAACGTGAGCTTTAACTACGGCGAGAATAAGGGTGTGATTAATAACCTAAACCTCAACATCAAACCGGGTGAAAAAGTCGGCTTGGTTGGCCGTTCAGGAGCGGGAAAATCGACTTTAGTTAACTTGCTACTGCGTTTCCATGATGTAGAAAGTGGCCGCATCTTGATTGATGGCCAAGAGATCTCTTCGGTCACACAAGACTCGTTGCGTAGCAACATTGGCATGGTGACTCAAGATACCTCACTGCTGCACCGTTCGATCAAAGAAAACATTCTTTATGGCCGTCCTGAGGCATCAGATAAAGATGTGTATGCAGCGACTAAACAAGCGCACGCACATGAGTTCATCGAAACGCTCACTGACCCGTTCGGCAATATTGGCTACGATGCTCAAGTTGGTGAACGAGGCGTTAAGCTTTCGGGTGGTCAGCGCCAACGTGTAGCTATCTCTCGTGTACTTCTAAAGAACGCACCGCTGTTAGTTTTAGATGAAGCAACATCAGCACTCGATTCAGAAGTTGAAGCGGCTATTCAGGAAAGTTTAATAGAGTTGATGGAAGGTAAAACGGTTATTGCAATTGCACACCGTTTATCGACGATTGCTGCTATGGATCGCCTGATCGTACTTGATGCAGGTAATATCGTAGAAGAAGGGACGCACCAAGAGTTGATCCAACAAAAAGGCATTTATGCTCAATTATGGAATCATCAAACGGGTGGCTTCATCGCAGATGAACTTGAGCAGGCAACCAACACCTAATGCATGTGCTACTTTAAAAGTGCGGCGTGTTTCACACCAATTTGTTAATTAACGGTAAATTACACGTAGCAGAATGTTATGTCGTAATTATATAATACTATTAACGGGACAAAGACGCTTCGCTTGCGCGTTCTGGAATAAGGCTAGACTTCGGGGGGAGGCTAGCCTTTTTTATGCCTGCTATTTAGCACCCTTTCCTGCCTATCGAATAAACTTCATCGATCCTTTTGTTTTTTTCTTGGCGTTTTTTTCTTAAAATGCGCGCAGTATTCTTTCTAGAGATCAACCATGAACAAAAGTGTCTTAACTAACGTAATAGCCTTAGCACTGCTTGCTGCTGGCTATGCGACAGCAAACCAATACTTGCTTTACGCAGGTCTATTCGCATTTTCTGGTGCCATCACCAATTGGCTTGCGATTCACATGTTGTTCGAGAAAGTACCTGGCCTATATGGTTCTGGTGTTATTCCAGCACGCTTTGAAGAGTTCAAAGCAGCAATCAAACAACTGATGATGGAACAATTTTTTACTGAAGGTAACATCGACCGCTTCCTAAGCAGTGAGATGACCGGAAAGTCGCTGAATCTAGAACCCGTGATTAAGAAGATCGACTTTAACCCTGCATTCGATTCACTGGTGCATGTTATCGAGAACTCACAGTTTGGTGGCATGTTAGCAATGGTGGGTGGTACAGAAGCACTACAACCGATGAAAGCGCCATTTGTTGAGAAAATGCAAGAGTCTGTGATTGAAATTAGTAAGAGTGACTCTGTAAAAAATGCCATCAAGGAAGAACTTGAATCACCCGCAATGATGGATGAAATCAAAGAGAACATTGAAGCGATCATCGATCAACGTTTGAATGAACTGACACCAAAACTCGTTAAAGAAATGGTTCAAACCATGATCAAGAAGCACCTTGGTTGGCTAGTCGTTTGGGGTGGGGTGTTCGGTGGTGTTATCGGTTTAATTTCCGCGGCAATCACACTGTAAGCTGCCATCCGTTCTAACTTTATCTTATTTTCGGCGTATCTGGCACCCAATAAAAATGGAAGCTCATTAGCTTCCATTTTTTGTGTCTGGTCAGCGTTCGTTACAGCTAACAAGTAGCTTAGAAACAACTAAAAATCTGCTTTACTTTAAAGTTGCTAACAACTCAGGGTTTACACCAAAGCCTTTCTTATGTTCTTCAATCACTACTTCACTACGAGTCTGAATCACTCCGGGTAACGTCCCCAGCTTAGTCGCCATAAACGCTTGGTACGCTTTCATGTCTTTTACTCGCACCTTAATCATGGTGTCAAAATCACCAGACAACGAATAGCACTCTTCCACCTCAGGCATCAGTTCAACCGCTTGGGCAAATTTATCAAAAATGGAAAAGCTGGTCTGGTCGAGGCGAATATGGATAAAGACTTGTACATCGAGTCCCAACTTTTCCGAACACAACTCAGCATGATAACCAGTAATGTAACCTTCTTTCTCTAATCGTTTCAGTCTATCAGAGCAAGGAGATGTGGTTAGATTGACCTGTTTTGCCAATTCAACAACTGGCAAACGCCCTTTCATATGCAGAATTCTTAGTATCTCTTTATCGATACGATCGAGTTGATGCTGAGACATAACATTCCTTAAACATTCTAAATTCGGCTCAGTATATTCCATAGTGAGAACAATCAGGCAAAACCCCGTTCACACATTTAAAAAACTAAACACACCATTACCATTCGCGATAAATATAAATAAATACCAACCCATAACAACCCTTATAAATCAGTTGTCGACCATTAACAAATTATTATAGAAATGACCTTAAAAACAAATAAGTTGAGCTAGAAACGAAAGAAAGGATATAGGCCAAAGTGAATAATAGAATCTTCAAAGAGAAAGGATAACTCTATTATGAAAACGCAAGAACTCGCATACAAGCCATACAGTATTGGCTCATGGACACACGTAACGGTTTCAAAAGATGTTGCTCAAGCACTAGCAAATGAGTACTCAAACTATGGATGGGAAGTAAAAATTGATGGCAATGCCATTGAAACCGAGCTTGCACTAAAAGCCGCATAGAAATGCAAAAACCTCCCGAGCGGAGGTTTTTTCGATCTAAGTTAGTAAGCACTTACTATAAACTAAGCCAAACCAACTTGGGGAACATGACTTCCCGTTTCACAACGACAATTACACGTTCGGCAAAAGTGTTGTGTTTCCATATCGTAATACAGGTTTCCACTAAATAGCTTTGACGTCCATTGCATCATGCGGCCAGATGTTGTCTCAGGCTCTGATTCACAACGTTTCATTATAGACTTATGTAGTGTTGTTTTTTTACATCCTTTGCAATAGAGATCAGGCATACCTTTGTCCTATAGGTCTTTAATGGTTACTGACAATTGACACATCATGTACAATTCAGTTCAACAATTCATCGAGCTAATTACAAAAGTGAGCGCTAAGTTCAAAAAATAGCCATTTTTCTCTCCCATTTTAGATCTCAAGCGCCTTCAAGATCCCTCCACTTTCCTTTATTACCCACGATCACACCGTTTCGATTTACATTGTAAAACCCCTTAACGACAGTACCTCGCCTGAATTCCCCTACAAATTTATAAATAATAAAGCGGTACTTCCTCTATGAAAGCACCGCTTTAAAAAGCATTTCAGGCTCCATTTAACTCAAATTTAAAAGCCAAATTTACCATTCTCATTTTTCCACTCTGAGCGAGCAGGGATCGTTTCAATAGTGTCCCAGTGCTCAACAATTTTGCCGTTATCAACGCGGAATAGATCATAAAATGCGACATGGTTGTTCATGAACTGGCCTTCGCTGATAGATAACACAAAGTTACCTTGGCCCAATATCTTATGGTTGGCGGTATAAACCATTGGCATACCGGCTTCCGCTAATGCGCCCAAGGCCTCTCCCAAACCGCTTAAACCATCAGCCACTCCTGGGTTGTGCTGTAAGTAAGCACTGTCTTCATTATCGATATAGTTATTAATCTTCGCCATATCACCGCCGATCAGGATGTCTTTAACGAAACCACTGACCAACTGCTTATTTTTGTCCGTTTGATCGAGATCGACGACTTTAGTCGCGCCATCTAATTGAGTTCGTCCACTTGCGTTTGGCTTGGCAAATTCTTGCAGGTTGTCCCAATGCTCAACTATCTGTCCATCTTCAAAGCGGAACACATCGAAGCCAACTTTGGGGCCGAAGAAGTTGTATTCAGTGTGCGTTACGACGAAGTCACCATCTTGAAATGAGCGCTTAACTTGCGCTTTCGCAGAACCTTCAGGGAGCATTTGTAGCACTTCACCAAAGCCCGCTAAGCCATCGCCTACCGCTAGGTTATGTTGAATGTACTTTTCAGGGTTAATGTAGCTCACTGCTTGCGCATCGCCTGTTTCAATGCTTGAAATGACCGCCACGCCTTTCTCTTGAATAGACAACTCTTGAGCCGAAACCGTTCCAGTCACAACAGAGGCTGCGAGTACGCTTGCCATTAATAGTGTTGAGTTGAATTTATTCGTTTTGGATTCAGCGGCTTTAAATGTTGTTGCTTGGAATGCGTTAGTTATTGTTTTCATTATTGAGTCCTCTCGTTGGCTTGGAAACTATATTAATCAACAAGAGAAGCTCGCGGCAGAGTGTATTTAGGCAGAAAAATGGTAGATATCGAACCTTGAGTTATCAATGAACACTCAGTCGCTATTCAGAAAGGGATGGCTTTGAATACTTCTTTTGAAATTCACTAGGGGTCATTTGAGTATGATTTTTAAAATACTTTACGAAGTTACTCGCATCTTCAAACCCAAAATCAGACGCCATTTTTTGTGAGGTAATATTGGTAATAACTAACTGGCGCTTCATCTCTAACACGGTAAAAGAATCAATGATCTGTTTTGCGGTTAGCCCGGTTGCAACCTTGCACACTTGATTCAGCGTCTTGTAGGTCGTGTTAATTTGATTCGCATACCAGTTTGCGTCACGAACACGTAGATAGTTATTTTGAAGAAGCTCAAAGTAGCGAGCGAACTTAATATTCTGTTGCAGGCTCAAGGCATCTTGCTTTACTTCAGGTCGTAGACGATGAAGAACCAGCGCTAATGCCGAGAAAAGGTACATCACGATCAAGGGATCAGAATCTTTTTGATTCAGTTCAGTCGTAATTTGTTGCAGCAGGCTCTGCGTTCGATCTTGGTGAAGTTCATCTAATGACAGTAACGCAGAGTGTGCCTTGTTCAAGTGAGTTGGTGTGTAGTTTGGCAAGCGCATGTTGGCGTGAATACTGTCGAGGAATGCCTGAGTAAACACAACGGCAGTACCTTGTGGCTCATTACTAAAATCAAAAGCGTGCACTTGCTCTCTTTGAATGAACAATACGCTCCCTTGGCTAAAAGGATAGTCCTGGAAGTCGACCATGTGCGTACCAGATCCTTGCTCGATAAACAGAATCAAGAAGAAGCTAACACGATGTGGCAGTCGAGGGTCGTGGTTAATGTTTCTTTCTGAATAGAGTCGAGACAGCGGAATCAACTCCAACTCAGCCTGCGCTGTTTTCTCGTGGTTAAAGCCAATATTCGGGATTGCTTGAGACACTGTCACCTTCCTACTCGTTTACTCGGTTCCCCTTAGCAACTCTAATGTATCCCTACGCAAACTGAAATATTCCGAGTCTAGAAATTTGACTTCAACAATCTCAATGATCAGCTTCGTGGACGATGCCCTATACACTTCAATCAAGTTAAACGGACTCACAGTGGCTCAAATTGCCAAAGTCTACAATATCTCTCGCACCACCATTCTTTGCTATGAACGAGCGGGGCTACTTCTGCCTCACTGCCATTCAGTTAAATGTTTACCGTTGGTATGGTGAGAAAGAACGTTGGATCCGTGTGATGGAAAAAGACATGCAGAACGGACACAAGCAGTTTGAGAAGATGGAGCCGAATGTTCATCAAGAGTCTCTGGAGCTTTTGGAGCTTTTGGAGCTTTTGAATATCGATCAATAAGAGGTCGAAAGCATTAGAGAGTAGTCAAAAAAATAGAGCCACCGAAGTAACTCTATTATTCGTTCTAATTTGTCTATCTTTTACAATGTAAATTCGTCTAGTTTTTCATCTAGAATCGTTAGCATTGAATTAGTCTAGCTCAACTAGGTTCTTCTTAAATTCAGCGTGTTGCTTCTTAACTTCGTCTTCTGGTTCGCCAGTAATTAGGCTCACAATAACGATAGAAAGAGTCGATAGGATGATTCCCGGTACGATTTCGTAAACATCGAACCAACCGCCCGTGAACTGTTTCCAAAGAACAATCGTAACACCACCAACCACGATGCCCGCTAGAGCGCCGTTACGGTTCATACGAGACCAGTACAGGCTCAACACGATAGCTGGACCAAACGCAGCGCCAAAACCAGCCCATGCGTAAGATACAAGGCCAAGTACTGAACTGTCTGGTGTCATCGCTAGAACAAGTGCAATCAGAGAGATTAGGATAACCGCGAAACGGCCTACACGAACAATCTCTTCCGACGTTGCGTCTTTCTTCAGAATTTGCTTGTACAGATCTTCTGCCATTGCAGATGAAGAAACAAGAAGTTGTGAATCTGCAGTACTCATGATTGCCGCTAGGATTGCAGCAAGTAGAATACCTGCGATTACTGGGTGGAACATCGCGTTAACAAGAAGCATGAAGATCTTCTCGCCATCGTCTAGCGTAGGCGCGCCAGAGTTAGTCACGTAAATTAGACCAACAAGACCCACTAGCATTGCACCAACCATAGACAGTGCAGTCCAGATAACCGCAATGCGGCGTGCTGTCACAAGATCTTTGTTTGAACGAGTTGCTTTAAAACGCGCAAGGATATGTGGCTGACCGAAGTAACCCAAGCCCCATGCCGCTAGCGAGATGATCGCAATAGCAGAAAGCGGCTCACCCTTCGCATCATTCCAAAGCGTTAGTAGCTCTGGGTTGATGTTGTGCAGGTCGCTAGATAGCTGACCAAGGCCACCATTCATTGCAGCAATTGGTACAATCAATAGCGCAGCAGACATTAGCAGGCCTTGAACTAAGTCCGTCCAAGATACCGCAAGGAAACCACCAAACAGGGTGTAAGAAACCACACATACTGTGCCGATAATTACCGCTGTTGTGTAATCTAGGCCGAATACCGTTTCAAACAATTTACCACCTGCTACCAAGCCTGAACTTGTGTAGAAAAGGAAGAATAAAAGGATAAAGAAAGCAGAGATTGTTTGAATCAGCTTAGAGTTATCATTGAAGCGACGAGATAAAAACTCAGGCAACGTCAGTGATTCAGTTGTAATACTGTAAGTACGTAGGCGTTTAGCACTGATTAACCAGTTAGCCCAAGTACCAATAAGTAGGCCACCAGCAAGCCAAAATGCTTCAAAGCCAGCAGCGTAAGCGTAACCAGGTAGGCCAAGTAGCAACCAACCACTCATGTCTGATGCACCAGCAGAAAGTGCAGCAGGCCATGGGCCTAACGAACGACCACCTAGGAAGTAGTCAGTTGAGTTAGATGTACGTTTGTAAGCAATAACACCGATCGCTAGCATCATAATTAGATACGCAATGAACGTCGTCGTTATTGCAAAACTGTTTTCTATCATTTGATAGTCCTCATTTTGTAGAAAGCCTTCCATGCCTAATTCGACGCAAAGCACTTACCGTAAGGGCAAGCAAATGCATTGAGTTAGGGATTTAGGCTCCAAAGCACCATGAGTTAAATCCAAAGACGGTGAAACCAAAAATGGAGAAAACCAAAAGTGCTTAGAGCCAATATTACTGAAGGTTAGTGAGCTTCGCTTCCAAGTTCGAGCAAGGTCGCGTTACCGCCCACGGCTGTTATATTTATAGTTCGCGTACGCTCGGTAATGAAACGCAGCGATAGGTGTGGATCATTAGCAACATTCATTGTCGCCAGATCCGTTTCAGCCACTAAACCGACGATTGCACCGTCACGCTTAGCAAGCTGTAAATTGATAGCTTGTGCCGTTTGTGAATTACCCACGTAACCCGCGCTTCGTACATCGCAAGACAGCAGCTGTTGAGCAGAGTCATACGAGGCAACCTGCACCAAGTTAGTTGGCAGATTCGCTTGTTTCGCGGCATCTGCAATTAGGGTATTGAACTGCACGTCATCACTGCACAATTGAACGCTGTTACCCGCCAAAAGTGCCGCAGTAATCATCGCCATTGCCGTTTGCAGTGCTGGCAGTTTATCTTGGCAATCATCAACAATTACCAACGCCACACCTCGGCCCGCAGCATACAACTCATTGGTTTCGCCCGTAGGACCAGCCATAAGGTGATGCTCAGCAAGCAGTGCTGACGCTTGTTCTAGATGATAAGTTGCCACTGCAGCCAAAGGCGCAGATTGACTTTCGATCTCTGATTTCAATGAAAGTACCTGAGCACTCTTATGATCAAAATCAGTAAGATTCCATTGTTCCCACGCAAGCAATGCATCAGAAAAACCTGTCACTTGATGAACCATGATACTGCTCCTTATGCCTTGTCTTGTGATTGAGAAAAATGAACATCAGTAAAGCGATATAGGTAGTGAGGACCACCCGCTTTAGGGCCTGTACCCGACAAACCTTGACCGCCAAATGGCTGCACGCCAACCACTGCGCCTACTTGGTCACGGTTGATGTAGCAGTTACCCACGCGCACGTGTTTTTCGATCCAACGGTAAGTTGTCTCGTTACGGCTGTGAATACCCATGGTCAAGCCAAAACCGGTTTGGTTAATTTGGTCTACCACTTGCGCTAACTCACTCGCCTTGAAGCGAACGATGTGCAGCACAGGGCCAAACTGTTCTTCTTTCAAGCAACTGATGTCATCGATTTCAAACGCACTTGGTGGAACAAAATCACCATGTTCACAATCAGAACCCAAAGTAAGTTGAGCAACTTTCTTCTGTGTCTGGGTCATATTTTCCAAATGAGCTAACAGCTTTTGCTTTGCTGTTTGATCGATAACCGGACCAACATCCGTTTTATGAAGGTATGGAATACCAACACTCAGTTCGTCCATTGCACCGTGAATCAATCCAACCACACGGTCTGCGATGTCTTCCTGAATATAAAGCACACGCAATGCAGAACAACGCTGGCCTGCTGAAGCAAATGCCGAACGAATCACATCACGAACAACCTGTTCAGGCAGTGCGGTACTGTCGACGATCATCGCGTTCTGGCCGCCAGTTTCTGCGATAAATGGAACAGGCTTAGCGTTACGACTTGCCAGTGACACGTTGATACGTTGTGCTGTCGGTGTTGAACCCGTAAAGGCAACGCCAGCAATCGCATCATGGCTAGTAAGCGCACTGCCGATCTCAGCACCGCGACCTGGTAGTAGCTGAATCGTGCCAGCAGGGAAACCCGCTTCATTCATCAGTTCAACCGCGCGAGCTGCAATCAAGCTTGTTTGCTCGGCAGGCTTAGCCACAACCGTGTTACCCGCAACTAGTGCCGCAGTAATTTGGCCAAGGAAGATAGCTAGAGGGAAGTTCCAAGGGCTGATACAAACGAACACACCACGACCTTGTCGCGAAGCGATTCGAGTTTGGCCATCAAAACCTTTAAGTTCGAAACCTTGTAGGTTGTCAGCTTGTTTTGCGTAGTAACGACAGAAGTCGACCGCTTCACGTACTTCATCAACGCTATCGTGAATTGTTTTACCTGCTTCTTGGTGACAAATCGCTACCAATTCAGCTAGGTTGTCTTCCATCAGATCAGCCAGTTTATCAAGTGCCGCCGATTTGGTTTCAACCGAAGTTGCGTTCCAATCAGCGAATGCTGCGTCTGCGCCAGTGATCGCTGCGGAAACATGATCAAGGTTAGCGAAAGCCACCTGACCCACATTGATACGACGATCGTAAGGTGCCGTTACTTGCTCAACGTTCTGATCAGCCTTGATCATGCTTTCGGCAAGAGATTCACCGTTGATCACAGGGCCAGCAGTCCATTGATTATTAAGGAACGCTTTTACTTGCTCTTCAAACTGATGCGCTTCACTTTCAATATCGATGTTCACACCGTAAGAGTTTTTACGCTCTGGGAATACCGCCGGTGGCAATGGAATCTTAGTGTTATGCAGTGTATCGAACGCAAGAAGCATATCGACAGGATGTTGAGTCAGCTCTGCTACAGGGCAACGCGCATCAACTAGACGGTGTACAAACGAGCTGTTTGCGCCGTTTTCTAGCAAGCGACGTACTAGGTATGGCAGTAGATCTTTGTGGCTGCCAACAGGTGCGTAGATACGTACCGACTGTTGGTAAGCTTCCATCGCATGGTTATAAAGAGAATCACCCATGCCGTGTAAGCGTTGGAATTCAAAATCTTTATGTTCAGTCATCACTGCGATTGCAGAAACCGTATGAGCATTGTGGCTCGCAAACTGCGGGAAGATATTGCCACGAACACTTGGGCTCAGTAGGTAACGTGCACATGCAAGGTAAGCTACATCTGTCGCTTCTTTGCGTGTGTAAACTGGGTAATCAGTAAAGCCAGCTTGCTGTGACCATTTGATTTCGCTGTCCCAGTACGCGCCTTTCACTAAGCGAAGCGGGATTAAATCACCCTGCTCTTTCGCCAAGCGGTTTAGCCATACTAGAACCGGTAGTGCGCGCTTCGAGTAAGCTTGAATAACCAGACCAAATTTACCCCAACCTTTTACAAGATCGGTACGGTACAGTTTTTCGAATAACTTAAGAGAAAGCTCTAGGCGATCCGCTTCTTCAGCATCAATCGTAATCGCAACATCAAGCTCTACTGCTCGGCGCAATAACTGCTCTAGCGTGTCGCAAAGCTCAGTCAGTACGCGGTCTTCGTTCGCCACTTCATAACGTGGGTGAAGCGCAGAAAGCTTAATAGAAACAGACGGTGCTGGGCTTAATTTTGAAGAAACATAGGTGTCTCGACCTACGGCTTCAATCGCCATTAGGTAATCTTTGAAGTATTTATTTGCGTCTGCAGTAGTCAGTGCCGCTTCACCTAACATGTCGTATGAATAGGTAAAACCTTTGTCACGCATAGACTTACCGTTCTTTTGCGCTTCAGCAATACTGCGGCCAAGAACAAATTGGTGACCCATCACCTTCATCGCTTGGTGCATCGCTTTACGAATCACCGGCTCAGAAAGCTTGTTGACTAAACGGTTAACCGCTTGGCCAGCGCTCTGTTCATTTGATGAAAGTCCAACAACCTTGCCTGTTAACATTAGGCCCCAAGTCGATGCGTTAACAAATACTGAATCAGAGTTCTTTAAGTGAGATTTCCAATCCGCAACGCTTAGTTTGTCGCGAATCAGCGCATCAGCTGTTGCTGAATCAGGAATACGCATCAAGGCTTCCGCCAGACACATCAGCAAGATGCCCTCTTGAGTATCTAAACTGTATTCAAGCAACAGCGCATCGATCATCTGAATTGAAGTTTTATCCGCACGGATAGCTTCGATCAATGATGTCGTTTTGTCTGTGATTTGCTGCTTTTCAGACTCAGAAGGGGTAGCTAGCGGCAGAAGTTGCTCTAGCCATTGGGTTTCATCCACCATATATAATGGTGAGATAAGCGTCCAAAGATCAGCAAGCGACTGCTCGTTGAATTCTGGCTTTAACACATCAGTAGCTGTAAACATGCGTTTTCCTTAATCTCACACCCGAAAAGAGTTCGGGATCTCTACAATGGCTGCAGTGTATTTAGAGTATATAAGGATTACTTGTCAAAAACTCCGAGTTTTTTGCTAAAAACTCGCTTTATTAACAAAACAAACACAAGGTCACATATGAAACTTTAAAATAATATGCCGTTTTGTTTTTTTATTTAACAGAAATTTGCTTTTTGTATTGAGATGGTGAGATGCCTTGAAGGCGAGAAAAGGTGTGAGTAAAGGAGGATTGACCGGAAAAACCAGCAAGTTCTGCAACCTGTCCAAGGCTAAGATTACCTTGTTCAATAAGACGTCGAGAGCGGTCTATACGCTTTCCTAAAACATATTGGTGAGGGGTAATGCCCATTTGATCTTTAAATAGCATGTGGAATTGGCTTTCGCCCAAGAACACACTGCCTGCAAGCTGCGCGACTGAGATCTTATTAGCCAAGTGTTGTTCGATGTAGCGATCCAACGACTCAAGATCGAAACGCGAATCTTTAATCGAGGTTTCAAATGCCGAGATGTGTCTTTGCATCAACGCAATCACCGTGTCATTACAAGCTCGACTCAACAACAGATCATCAGGACTGGCCTGCATCTCTTGCACCAACATATGGATAAGCTTTTGAATTTGCGCATCTAATTGGAAATAGACGTTCGATGATTCTAACTGGTTAATCTTCTCTAGCATCAGAGGGTCATCATCGGTTGGCATAGGCATGTTGAGTACGAGAATATCCGACTGACCAACCACGCCACCGAAAGCATGATCAGAGCGAGCCGTGACTACACAGCCTTGCCCTGGACCGACAAGATTACCTTTACCGCTCACTTCAAATTCCGCCTGACCTTTTAAACCAATGACTACCTGCGAATAATGGTGATCGTGACAATCCATATGCGAAGGCAAAGTAATGATCTCCGCAGGGCGAGGGCCAGTAAGGCTTAGCGGGGACAAGTCAAAGTTCGGAAAGGGCAACGGTTTAGGCATAACATCAAAATACTCAGGTCGACATAGTAAGAATAATACTCTGAAATCTGCATAAGATGAATTTGTAAATGATCATGAGAGTCATTTCCTCGCCTTAAACAAAAGATCATTATCGAGATCGTCTTGATCATGCCTCCGGAAAGATGATCAAGTGTGTACAAACTACGGCAGTTGTAAAACCAATCTTTCCGGCAAATTCAAGCGGCTAAAAATAACGATATGCAACGAATTGAAATCCATATAATAAATAGATGCTTCGTTACCGCTATATACGAAAAAAATTTTCTTATATAGCTCAAATAATCAAGCCTCAACTTGTAAAAAGTGTATCCGAAGTACCGAAACTGGGCTTTTGAGTAGATTGGATGGCAATAAAACGGTATAAAGACGGGTACTGTGTTAATTGCTAATAACTAGTGACTCACAACTAGGAAGTAGACACTTTATTAACGAGCCAATTTCAATCTATAAGTTGCAGGGACCTATGACTAACTTTCGAATTTCAGCGCTTTTACTCGCGCTATCCCCATTTTGGGTATCTGCATCGGTATCAGCTGAAGAACTGAATCAAGTCGATCCCGTTTCAGCTATCGATGCAAAGCTAACAGAGAAAAACTCAGATATTGAGCGTATTTCAGCAACTCAAGTATCGGCGTCTGAAAACCTAAAACAACTACAAAACCAAAACAGTAAGTTGTTACGCGAAGGTGAAGAACTTAAGGCAAAACGTAACAGAGCCAAGTCTGTACTCGACAAACAGTACAGCCGCTTACTGGAAGACCCAGAAACTGATTTGGTTTCTTTCCAGGAAAGCTACCAAGACACTTGGGCTGCCGTTAAAGAGAACCAATCGTCTCAGCTAGATAACCAACAAGCGATGAACGAGAGTGAAATTCACCTTTCTCAAATCAAGCAAAAGCAAGCTCGCCTGAATAATGAGTTGGCTAACTTGAGAGAGTCAAAAGTTGAAGCTCGTGTTAAACGTATTGCAACAGAACTTCGTGAAAGTGCTGTTCTTGAAACCAGCTACACCACGACATGTGCATCAACAATGACACTGGGTGAGTGTACTGCTCAAGGTAAACAACTCACCAATCAAAAAGCGGTACAAACGTTCAAGGCTCAATTACTTGAGCAGCTCACAGAAAGCACTCTGGCTAAGCAAAACTTACAAGGTGTTCAACTGAATATCCACGTTCAAGACAGCCAAGCAATTAAGAGCGGTTTCTCAGGTAACAACGCTTACTTCATGCAAATGCAAGCTCAGCTTCAAGCAAAACCTGAAGCGGTTGCAGCTTGTAACTTATTGAACGTTTCAACACGCTACTGTTTAACCGGCAATGATGCTGCTGTGGTTAAAAAGCGCGATAAACAATGGGCTAACGTGATGGTACGTTCTGATCAATATAATGATTCAGTCACTATCAACGGTATTAAGTATGGCAGCACACCTCTTGAGGTTGCATTGCCGAGCGGTCGTCACCAAGTAACCATTTCAAAGCAAGGTTACGAGTCTTACAACCGCACAGTCACCATCAACGGCAGCGATACTATTTGGGTGAAACTTCTTCCTAGCAAAGAAAGTTAATACCGACATAGAGGCTAAGCCTAAGCAATATAAAAGCTAAGCCAAAACAGAAAGCTAAGCCCGAATAAATAGCCGTGCCTATTTCGCAAAGCTGAATGAATACTCGCCATTTTGTTGATAGTTATAAACTGTATGATCGTTATAAACTTGTATGGTCGTTATAACCTTGTTTGATCGTTATAAACAGTAGCTGCAGACAAAATGGCGTGTTCGTTTAGATTATTCGATTAACCTAACTTACGATTGAAGTAGCCCAACATGCGCCAAGGTTTTCCCACTCTACTATTTGCACTTGCTCCCTGCTTAATGACGCCCGCTGTTTTCGCTGAGGCAACACCACCAGCGATCACAACATCTGTCACCGACATTGAAAGTTCACTCTTCGAAAAGCATGCGGCTTTAACGGCTGTTGATAAGAAGATGACGGACAAACAAAATCAAGTCGACAATCAGGTACAGCAAACGGCACGTCTAGCCAAGTTATCGGCTCAAGCTGAGCAAAAACTAGCAACAGCGAAAGCTAGCCTAGAGCAAGATTACACTCGTATGATTGATGAGCCAGATTTCGATATCTCGCCCGCTCAAAACAGGTTCCAAGACGCTTGGAAAGCCGTAAAAGAGAGCAAGCTTGCGATTTCAGACTCAGAACAGACGCAGCAAGGCTTGGTGATGGAACTAGAAGCCATCCAAGCAGAAAAAGCGGCGGCTGAAGCTTCAATTGCAAATCTGAATCAACACAAGCTAAGAGCAAGAGCCGAGCGACTAAGAAACGAGATCACTCAAACTGAAGAGCAAACGGTCAGCTTTACGAACCGCTGTAGCAGTGACATGACACTGGCACAGTGTTCCGATCAAACCGTAACCTTAGCGCTGCAAAAAGCGGTAAAACAATTCCAAAACAGCCTTGTAGATAACGCGACTGAATCGAGAACCGTTAAAGAGCATCTAGCGTCTGCTTCGCTGAATATTCACGTTCTACAACACAAAGTGAAATCCTCTGGTTTCTCTGAAGATAACCGTTACCAAGCGGTGATTGCTGCGAATCTAGAAACTCGCCCAGATAAGAACACGCCTTGTCGTCTGCTAGGTATTCAGTCGGCAAACTGTTTCACACAGAGCGATCAACAAGCCAATGATCAGCAAAAAGAGGTCGCTTGGGTTAACTTGGTGGTTCGTTCAAATCAGTACAACGACCATGTTTCGATTAATGGCGTGAACTACGGCAGCACACCGGTTGAGGTGATGTTACCAACGGGCCAACACATGGTCACAATTGAGAAAGAAGGTTACCTTTCTTTCCATCAAGAGTTGAAGGTAGCTCGCGATCACAACCTAAGAGCGGTGTTACAAGCCAAACAGAACTCATTGAATGTGGGTACTAAATTTGCCGACCCAATGGGAAGCGACATCCAAAGCCCAGAAATGATTGTGGTGGGTTCAGGCCGTTATCTATTGGGTGAAAACAACGCCAAGCAAGTAACGATCAAACAGCCATTTGCATTAGCAGCAACACCAACACGAGTTCAAGACTTTAGAGCATTCGTTGAAAGTACAGGCTATCAGACTGACGCAGAACTGATGAATACCTGCGACAAATTCGTCAATGCAGAGATCACCACCGTTTCAGACAATGACTGGCAGAGCCCTGGCTTTAAGCAAGCGGATAACTCACCCGTTGTATGCGTAAGCCAAAATGACGCTAAGGCTTACACCCGCTGGCTATCTGACAACACAGGTTTTACCTACCGTTTACCAACACCACAAGAGTGGGAAGCCGCTGCAAGAGCAGGCCAAGAGACTAACTTCTGGTGGGGCAATGAATTCCGTTCAGGCAAAGCCAATACTGGTTGGGCTGGAACACCGTGGTCAAACGTCAGCACTTCTCCGGTTAAGTCATTCTTACCAACACCAACAGGCTTCTACGATATGGTTGGTAACGTTTGGGAATGGACAACCATTCAGAAAGGCTTGGCTAAAGGTGGCGCGTGGAGCTTTTCTCCAGAGGAAGCAAAAGTGTTTAACGAACTGTACGTCCCAACCTCAACGGCAGCAAACTATCTAGGGTTCCGAGTCGTACGAGAGCTGTAGGCTTTCAATCAAGGACTCAGGATCTCAAATATTTACTCTAAGTTCTCAATTATCATATTGAGCAGCATTTATAGGGGAATTCCCCCCTTATGCATAAGCACTCCTAGGAGTAGATTCGTCGATAGAGTAGTAAGTCACTCTGGGTATCAAATTGATGCCTCAGTTTAATTTGCACGACCCTCGTAAATTAAACTGAAAATCTTCTACATGTCGACAAGGCATATCTTGTCTTTAGCCAGCCCCTCTTCAGGCTGGCTTTTTTTTGTTTGTTTACTACCCTTTTCGATTACCTATTCCCCTTGTTAGAAACAGTTAATCAGCAATTCGTTTAACGGTTATCCAAAGCCTATTTATTTCGCAGAATTCAGTCTGTAATTGCCATTGCAGCACTATAAGAAACTGATATCATCAATATACTTCTGCTTACGAGATAAAACCTTGCCAGAATCACTCAACTCCATACATCGTTCTTTATTTGAACAACTTCCAGGTTGCTGGGGCTGCAAAGATACTGAGTCGGTCTTCGTATACGCGAACCTTGCCTACAACCAATTGATTGGTTTAAAACCCAACGAGAGTTGCACTGGCTTGACCGATTTCGACATGCCTAGCCAAACCATTGAGTGCGCGCAAGATTTCAGAGCTCAAGACAAACATGTGATGGATACACGCAGTACCCTTAAGATCCTCGATATTCACCCTTATCCAGACGGACGCTGGCACGCCCATATCTTTACCAAAACCCCTTGGCTTGATGATAACGACAATGTCCAAGGCACTATCTTTTATGGTCAAGAACTCACTGATACCGCGATTTTAGAGGTTGGCCATTGGGTATGTCAGGCAACAGGCGCCAAAGATGGTCAAGCATCCATTGCAGGTTCAACACCACGCACATCTAAACTCAAAAAACGACTGACTTCGCGAGAATCAGAAGTGCTATTTTTACTGCTGTTCGGTAAGAAACCGCAATACATCGCATTGACGCTAAATATTTCAATTAAGACCGTCGAAGGTCATGTCGCCAGATTGAAGCAAAAATTTGATGCCAGCAGTAAAAGCCAATTGATTGAGTATGCATTGGACTCGGGGTTAGGCTCAGTGATCCCTGAAACTCTGCTCAAAAAACAGATTTCCGTGGTTCTGCATAGCGATTGAGTAAAAATGAGACAAAAAAATACCGTTGATTTGATGAGTCTAAGCACCAAATCAACGGTATTTTTATATCTATTAATCCGACTATTGTTAAGAAGAGTAGGATTAAGCAGACTATGGCGCTAGGCGATCAATATCCCAGCTGTTGTCTTTGCGAGAAAATAGGAAGCGGTCGTGCAAACGGTGTTCACCACCTTGCCAAAACTCGATGCTATCAACACGTACTCGGAAACCACCCCAAAAAGAAGGCACTGGGATCTCTCCTTTTTCGAACTTCTGCTTAAGCTCTAAATACTTACCTTCCAAAATTCCACGAGCAGAGATTCGACTACTTTGCTTACTTGCAATAGCGGCCAGTTGGCTTTCTTTCGGGCGAGATGTGAAATACTTCATGTTTTCCAACGCTGTCAGCTTTTCAGCAGTACCCGTTACATGGACTTGTCGCTCTAAAGGATGCCAAGGGAAATGCAAACTGATTTTGCTATTGTGTTCAAGTTGATGCGCTTTTCGACTACCCAAATTGGTGTAAAAAACGAAACCATCTTTATCAACATTCTTTAGCAAAACAATTCGTTGGAATGGCTGACCATTTTCGTCAACTGTCGCGACTGTCATTGCAGTAGGATCAGTCATCTTAGCTTCAATCGCTTGCTCTAGCCATTGATTGAATTGGTCAATTGGGTCTGCGGCCAAGTCTTTACGTCTCAATCCACCCTGAGCGTATTCACGACGAATGTCTGTCAGTTCCATTTGGTTGCTCCTTATGATTTTTTGTGATTCTGCGCTGTAATCCTTTGAAACACAAGTCTAAGCCTTGGTTTTGTCTCACAGAAGCTGCTCTGTGTTAACGAGATCTCGGTACTCTAACGGCCATATTGATAGTCTATATGTAAACCGATTGTAACCTGAGTTTCTAGTGACTAAAAAACTGTCCAACCTAATCACACCTTTTGTTTTCCTTTCATTATTATTAGGGGGGGCGGGGTTAACCGCGACTCATTTTTTTGCCGTAAAATTTCAAGAAAAAATCGTTACCCAGCAACTTAACGAAGCCGCCAACAAAGCGAATCTGCAAATCGACTCTGAGCTAGATAAGTTCAAACAGATCCCCGATTTACTCAGTCACGATCCACGTCTGCTCTCTTATTTTGTCCCATCATTACAATCGGACAAGACCACCGCAACGCAGCTCAATAAGTTGTTGTTCGAATGGTCGAATCAAAGTCAGGCCGACACCATCTATATTCACGACCGAAGTGGCACAGTGATAGCTTCCAGTAATTATCAACAACCGCGTACTTTTGTCGGCGAAAACTTCTCGTTTCGCCCCTACTTTGCCTCTGCAATGAAGGGCAACAACACACAATACGTAGCGCTCGGTGCTCGCTCCAATGTCAGAGGGTATTTTCTTTCCTCACCGCTCTACGTAGCAGGCCACATTGTTGGCGTCCTTACGGTTAAAGTGAGCTTGGAAAATCTTGAGAATATCTTAACCAGTGATGATTTTGAGATTGTGGTACTCGACTCGAACCAAGTCGTCTTTCTGTCGAACCAAGCTTCTTGGTTGTATCACTCATTGCTGCCACTCAATCAACAGCAACAAACAGAAATATCGACTCAGCGACAATACGGCCAGAGTGAAATATCGATCATCGAAGCCTTTCGATCTTCAAACCTTCAACAAAAAACTAACGACGCGATTCAACCTAAAGGTCTTCAACCAAACCAAGTTCAAAAGGAACTCACAGCCAATCAGTTGTTTCAGCTTGGTGCTTTTAATCTTTACCCCGCACCTATTAGCAATAATCAATACCAAGTCGTCGCGTTAAAAGAGACCAAAGCAGAACTGATTAAGGTGCTTCAGATCGACGTCATCTTCATTGTCATTTATAGCTTGGTGATGCTGATTGCTTGGTCGTGGCGTCAAACCTACATAGCGAAGGTAGCGTTAACCCGACTCAATCAAAACCTAGAACAGACCGTTGATAAACGTACCCACTATTTAAAGCAATCTAATCAACAGCTCCAGCAAACGATATTTCAGTATCAAGAATCACAACTGAAGTTAAAACAGACAGAACAAGAGTTGACTCAGACGGCTAAGCTAGCGGTGTTGGGTGAGCTGTCAGCCAGTATTAACCACGAAATAAACCAACCACTGGCTGCGCTCAGAACCTACAGCGAGAACAGCTTAAAGTTGCTTGAAATGGAACGGACAGATTTAGTCAAAAGCAACCTAGATAAAATGATTGCTTTAAATACATCGATTACCGAGATCATCGCTCGCCTAAAGGTTTTCACCCGTAAGGTCACCAAACAAGAACATCACGTGGCGAACTTGCATCAAGCGGTCAACAACGCCACCAGTATTCTCAGTGCATTAATGATCAAACAAGGTATTACGCTTAGGTTAAGCACAGTGCCGGATGACATAAATGTAGCGATTCATCCAACCGAGCTAGAACAAGTGTTGGTTAATCTGATTCACAACGCGACTCAAGCAATTCAACAACAGGCTATAGAGCAGCCAGCCCCAAGACCACAAACCTCACGGCTACAAACTTCAGTGCTAAAAGCTTCAGGGCAACAAATCTTAGAGCAACAAGCCTTAGGAGAACAAAACCTAGGACAACACGCATTAGACCTACAAACGATTCCACAAATTGGGGTGGAATGGCAACGCAAGAACGATACCTGTCAGCTGATCATATGGGATAACGGAGTTGGCATACCTAAACATAAACTTGAACAGCTCTTCGACCCATTCTTCACCACCAAACCGGAAGGCTTAGGGCTTGGATTATCAATATCGAAACGGATCATTGAAGCGTATCACGGCACGATTACCGCAGCCCAGTTAGAGCCTTCAGGCATGGTATTCTCGCTAAATATTCCGCTCTATAAGAACAAGAACTAAATCGTCCATTTTGTTTACTCATGAGAACACCTATTTCACACCATTGTTAAGGACTCGACTTTTGCACTCCATGCCCAAACTCTATTTTGTCGACGACGAACCCGCCATTCGGGACTCCGTAGAACAAGCCATGCTCATAGAAGGCATCGACATTACCTGCTTCCCAAATGCCATTGAGGCGCTAAAGCAGATCAATGTTGCACGAGCAGGAATCGTGATCACCGACATTCACATGCCTGTGATGGATGGTATTCAATTTACTCAGAAGCTGTTGAGTCATAATCCTAACTTTCAAATCATCGTGCTGACAGGGCATGGCGATATTCAAACGGCAGTGTCTGCGATGAAGTCTGGCGCTTATGATTTTTTGGAAAAACCGTTTGTTGTCGATGACCTACTAACAGCAGTAAAAAAAGCCGCAGATAAGCTCGCCTTGGTTGAAGAGAACAATCTATTAAGAAAAGAACTTGCGATGCAAAATCAGGTCGGGCCAAAACTGATCGGTCAATCGCTAGCCATGCAGACCTTACGCCGTGAGTTAATCACTCTAAACTGCCAAGAAAACCCACTGCTGCTGTTTGTTGGAGATATCGGAACCGGAAAAAGGATCACCGCGCAATACACTCATGACTTACACAGTCATCACACCGCCGAGCTCTGCCCAATCGCCGCGTTCAATTTGCCACGCAGCGATGAAGCGGCATTTCAGCAATTTATTTTGCAACTGTTCCGCAAATATCAGGGCGGAACGATCTATATCCTTGAAACAGAAGCACTAACACGGGAGCAGTGGCTATGGTTAGCGCGTCTAAAACCCATTCTACTTCGTGAAAACTCATGCAAGACCAATGCAACTTGTATCATTATCGCAACCACAATAGTTCCAACTACAATTACCAATGAACTGCGTCGATTTGATTTACTCCCCTTGGCACAAAGAACAGAAGATATAGGCTCTTTGTTCAAACACTTTGCTCGCGGTGCAGCAAGTCGATATCAGTTGCCGCCACCGGTTATCACAGAGAAAGAGATTCAACGGTTAATCAGCTCTAATTGGACCGATAACATTCGACAACTTCGTCAACATGCAGAGCTCAGAGTGTTAACGCAAATCAAGCAACCGTCGCTCGATCGCGATGAATACGATGATCAAAATGATGAAGATCCGCTTGATGTTAGCGTTGAGGAACAACAACAATCACTGGGCCAACGTACCGATAGCTTTGAGCAAATCATCTTGATTGAGGCGCTACATCGCCACCAAGGGCGCTTAAAAGAGGTGCAGCAAGAGCTGAAAGTGTCGCGAAAAACGCTTTACGACAAACTGAGAAAGCATCAACTCGATAAAACGGATTTCAAAAATCGATAAGAATTAAAAAATATATAAATTCAAAGATTTAAAGGAGCAAAATCTTAACATTTATCAAAAGTAAGAATACACTCATTAGGCTTGCACTTTTATTTAGCACACAAGGACTGTTATGAGTCAGAAGAATTTCAGCAAATTGAACGAAACCGAACTTGAGTATGTCGATGACAAAACAGCAGCGCTGCTACTCAATACACCCACCAGTGCGCGCATTATGCTGTGGGTGATCGTTCTATTTTTTATTGCTGCTATTGGGTGGTCCGCATGGGCAGAGATAGACAAAGTCACGGTTGGCCAAGGTAAAGTTATCCCTTCTTCCCAGATCCAAGTGGTGCAAAACCTTGAGGGCGGCCTAGTAAAAGAGATACTAGTCAGAGAAGGTCAACAAGTTCAAAAAGGTCAACAGTTGCTCTTGATCGATGACACTCGATTCCGTTCTGACTTTCGAGAACGAGAGCAACAAGTCGCCAACTTAACCGCTAGCGTGTTAATGCTTTCAGCTTCATTTAACAGTGTGGTCATCAACGAAGAGTTCTCGGTCGAGAACTGGAAGAAAAGTGTCCTACTAGACTACGGTAAACTCGCCTTCCCACCCGCGCTCTACGAGCTTCAGCCTAAACTGGTTAATCGCCAAAAGGCCGAATATCGCCAAGACTTGAACAATCTAAAAAACCAACTTTCTGTTTTTGATCAACAAGTTGAACAGAAGCAACAAGACCTTATTGAAATAAAAGCGCGCGTCAATAACTTAAGACAAAGTTACAAATTTGCCCGCCAAGAATTAGACATAACAAAACCTCTTGCCGATGAAGGGGTGGTACCAAGAATTGAACTACTCAAACTTCAAAGACAAGTGAACGACACTCGTCGAGAAATGACCTCCAGCGAACTCAAAATCCCTCTCCTTCGTTCCGCAATCAAAGAGTCTATGTTAAGCCGTATTGATGCCGCATTGAGCTTTCGTTCAGAACAACAAGAGAAGCTGAACGAAGCCCAAGACAAACTCTCAGCCATGACCGAATCTTCAATTGGCCTTGAAGACAGAGTAAATCGTACCATAGTGGTTTCTCCCGTAACCGGAACGGTAAAAACACTTGGCATTAATACCGTGGGCGGCGTAATTCAACCAGGTATGGACATTGTTGAGATAGTGCCGACAGAAGACTCACTCTTGGTTGAGGCAAAAATCGCCCCACAAGACATCGCATTCCTGCGTCCTGAATTGACCGCTATTGTTAAATTTAGTGCCTATGACTTCACTAAATATGGTGGTCTTGAGGGCGTGCTAGAACACATCAGTGCCGATACAACCCAAGATGAAGAAGGCAACAGCTATTACATCGTGCGTGTGCGCACTGACAAATACAGCTTTGGCCACAATGAAGAGCTACCGATCATTCCCGGAATGACGGCTTCTGTCGATATCATCACAGGCAAGAGAACCGTGCTTGAGTACATGTTGAAACCCATTCTCAGCGCTCAAAACAATGCGCTGAAAGAGTAAGGACGTTTGATGGTTAACAACGCCTTTCAATATGTAGCGAACAAACAAGAGCAGAGGCTATGAAGTCTCAGGTTTCGCTCTTGTTGCTAGTCCTCACCTCTTTTACCTCTATGGCGCTCAATAAGAGCGATCAACGATGGGTAGATGCGGTCTCCGAAACCTACGGAGAAAGAGCTGGGAAGCGAGTCGCAACATGGCGCTCAAATATGACGTCATATGATGGATTAAGTGAAAAAGAGAAGCTCGAATCTGTTAACCAATTCTTCAACCAAATGTACTTTGTTGACGACAACATACTTTGGGGAAAGAACGATTACTGGGCTACCCCACTGGAATTTTTAGGCAGTAACGCTGGTGACTGTGAAGATTTCACTATCGCGAAGTACTTCTCTTTACTTGAACTGGGCGTCCCAGATAAAAAATTACGATTGGTGTACGTAAAGGCTCTTGAACTAAACCAATTTCACATGGTGTTGGCTTACTACTCAACACCCAGTGCAGAACCACTAATTTTGGACAACTTAAACCCTGAGATAAAACGCGGTTCCAAGCGCGGCGATCTACGACCGATATACAGTTTCAATGGTAAAAACCTTTGGTTAATCAAGTCGGCAGCAGGTAGCGGCAAGCTAGCAGGGAAATCTTCAAGATTGAGCTTATGGAACGACTTACGTTCTCGTGAGCGCTCTCTAAAATTAAACAAACCCATTATCAATTACGACGAGTAGGTACAATGACTTTATATAAACAGCTTGTGGTCGGGATGGTTGCAGTGTTCATATTGCTGATGACATCAGTTTTTATGATCGAATTCAATACGACCCGTGGATACTTAGAAGAGCAGCAACGCTCTGAGGTAAGTAATACCATTAATACTGTTGGACTGGCTCTCGCCCCTTACCTAGAAGAAAAGGACAAGGTGGCAGTGGAGTCTGTTATCAACGCCCTGTTTGATGGCAGTTCTTACTCCGTCGTGCGATTAATATTTCTCGACAGCGGCGATGATATTCTCCGCTCATACCCTGTGAAACCAACAGGCGTACCGCAATGGTTTACCAACCTTAATCTATTTGAACCCGTTCATGATCGCCGCGTGATTACCAGTGGCTGGATGCAACTGGCTGAAGTCGAGATAGTGAGCCACCCAGGCCCTGCCTATGATCAACTTTGGCAAGCATTTACACGCTTATTGACCTTATTCGGTGCGATCTTCTTACTGGGTTTGATTTCGATTTCATGGATCCTAAAACGAGCGCTACGTCCGTTATCGTTAATCATTACCAAAATGGATCAGATCGCTAAGAACCAGTTCGGTGAACCTTTGATTCGTCCTAAAACAAAAGATCTGATCTTAGTCGTTGATGGCATCAACCACATGTCCACTCAAGTAGAGCTGGCTTTTAAAAACCAAGCTCAAGAAGCTCAACGACTTCGTGAGCGAGCGTATATTGATCCGGTATCTCAACTCGGTAACCGTGCTTACTACATGTCTCAACTCAACCAATGGCTGGAAGAGTCGAGTTTAGGCGGCCTTGCCGTATTGCAAGCACAGTTTATCAGTGAAGAATATGACGAAAAAGGCTACCAAGAAGGCGATGCGTTAGTGCACCAACTCGCAGACCTGCTACAAGCTTCGATTTCGTCGCCTGATATCACCATTGCACGTATCTCTACGGATGAGTTTGGTTTCATTCTGCCAAACATTGACGAAAGCGAACTTAAACTGATCGCAGATAGCATTGTTAATTGCGTTCAAAACCTAGGTTCAGATCCAACAGGGACTGCTGCTGCACACCTTGCTCTGGGTGTCACTTACAGTAATAAGACTAAAACCAGTACTGAGATTATGTCGCTGGTGGATAACGCGCTATCAAGTGCGAAAGCAAACCGTGAACTGACCTACGGTTACGTAACGGCTGACGACCACGGCGCAGTGATGGGTAAACAGCAATGGCGTATGTTGGTAGAAGAAGCCATCATCAACGATCTCGTCACCTTCCGCCTGCAAGCTGCGAATAACGCTTTTGGTAAAACCTACCACCAAGAAGTATTCTCTGCAATTGAGAAAGATGGCGTTCGTTACGGAGCCAACCAGTATCTATACGCTCTAGAACAACTTGAAATGAGCCACATTCTCGACCAATACGTTATCGAGAAAATGATTGAAAAATTAAATGCAAAAGAGGTGACCAGCCCTATTGCTATCAACATATCTCCGAGCAGTATTGCTCAACCAAGCTTTATCCGCTGGATAGGAAACACTCTGGACAAAAATGCGTCTATCGCACATCTACTGCACTTTGAGATTCCAGAAAACTGTTTCATCAATGTTCCTCACTACACTGCACTATTGTGTAACACCATCCGTAACGCTGATGCTGTGTTCGGTGTCGATAACTACGGACGTAATTTCCAATCATTGGATTACATCAACGAATACCGTCCAAGTTATGTGAAGCTCGATTACTTGTTCACACATAACCTTGATGATGAAAAGCAGAAATTCACCTTAACGTCGATCTCTAGAACCGCTCACAACCTAGGCGTGACCACTATTGCGTCTCGAATAGAAACTCAGACTCAATTAGATATCTTGTCTGATAACTACGTAGAAGTGTTCCAAGGCTTCATTGTTGATAAATAGTTGTAAGGGTTATATCGCATGCAAGATCCACTATTAAACTCACTGATCTACGTTAGTCGGTATTACGGGTTAGCTAACTCACCCGAAGCGTTGATCAATGGGCTACCACTATCAGATGGAAAGCTAACCCCTTTCCTATTCCCTCGTTCTGCTGAACGAGCGGGATTAGTGGCAAAAGAAAATCGTTCCGACTTAGAAAGCATTCCTCACCTAATTCTGCCTGCAGTCTTACTTCTCAAGCAAGGTGAGGCATGTGTTCTCAATAGTATTGATGTAGAAAAACAAGAAGCTGAAATCATCACAGCAGAAAGCGGAATGGTGCCGATCATCATTCCAATAGAAGAGCTGAAAGAACAATTCATTGGCCGTTACTTCTTAGTGAAGAAACAGTTCCGTTATGATGAGCGCTCGCCCGAGGTTCTAAAAACTCGTAAAGGCCACTGGTTTTGGGGCACCATTTGGGAATCTAAGAACATCTATCGTGATGTGTTGATCGCCTCAATTCTGATCAATATTTTCGCTATTGCCGCGCCAATGTTTACTCGTCTTGTGTATGACAAAGTCGTACCTAACCTCGCCTTCGAAACCCTGTGGGTATTAGCGAGTGGTATTTTTGTGGTCTTCCTTTTCGACCTACTTTTAAAGTTAATGCGAAGCTACTTTATTGATGTCGCAGGTAAGAAGTCCGATATCCTGATTTCCTCTAAGCTGTTCAGTAAAGTATTGGGTATTCGTATGGAAGCAAAGCCAGCTTCTGTCGGAGCCTTTGCGAAAAACTTGCAAGAATTCGAATCAATCCGTGAATTCTTCACCTCAGCAACGATTGGTTCGTTAATTGACTTACCGTTCGCACTGATGTTCTTGGCCTTGATTTGGTTAATGGCGGGGAATCTTGTATTTGTTCCTATTGCTGGCGTGGTCGTTCTGATCATCTATGCATTATTAATCCAAGGTCCACTGCGTCGTGCGATTGAAGAAGGCTCTCGCCTTGCATCTCAAAAATACGCAAACTTGATCGAGAGTTTGGCTGGGTTAGAAACCGTTAAACTGTTCAGCGCTCAAAGTCAGTTCCAATTCCGTTGGGAAGAAGCTGTTGCTCACATGGCGAACTGGAATATCAAAAGTCGCCGCATTACCGATAGCATCCAAAACACAGCTGGATTCGTTCAACAAAGTACCAATGTTGGGATGATCATTTTTGGTGTGTATCTGATCGCTGAAGGCGAACTCACCATGGGTGGCTTGATTGCCGCGACCATGTTAAGTGGCCGTGCGATTGGGCCTCTTGTTCAGTTGTCACTGCTTTCGACTCGTTATAATCAAGCGAAATCGTCGATGACTTTGATTGAGCAAGTGATGTCGATGCCAGACGAGCAAGAAGAAGGTAAGCGCTACATTCACCGCCCTATCATTCAAGGTCATATCGCGTTGGATAAAGTCACGTTCCACTACCCTGATTCTCCAGTGGCTTCAATACGCGACCTCACCCTAAACATTACTCCAGGTGAAAAAGTTGCCATCATCGGACGTATTGGGTCAGGTAAAACTACGCTAGAACGTCTAATTATGGGCCTATACAAGCCCACAGAGGGCCATGTACGCATAGATGACACAGATATGGAACAACTTCACCATGTCGACGTACGACGCAATATAGGCTGTGTACCGCAAGACAGTAACCTGTTCTACGGTTCAATAAGAGACAACATCACCTTAGGTCGCCCTTTGGTTGATGATCGCGATGTAATGGATGCAGCCAACCGCGCCGGAGTTACCGCTTTTACTCAGCAAGATCCTTCTGGCTTAGAGCGTCAAGTCGGTGAAGGAGGAGGTATGCTATCTGGAGGCCAACGTCAATCTATCGCGATTGCGAGAGCCTTCTTAGGCCGTCCGCCGGTGTTATTGTTGGATGAGCCAACCAGTGCAATGGATAACCGCTCAGAGATGCACATCAAACATCAGCTTAACCAGTTACTGCCGAGCGAGACCTTAATTCTTATTACGCATAAAACGTCAATGTTAGACATAGTAGACCGAGTGATTGTAATGGAGAAAGGCAGCATTATTGCCGATGGTCCTAAAGCGCAAGTTCTGTCAGACCTGAAACAAGGTAAAGTAAGGGCAGTAAGCTAAGAGCGCTCAGACGTAGGTGAAATACAAATAGAGATGTTTAAAAATAAAAAGGGGAGCATTTGCTCCCCTTTTTTGTCTGTCTGTCCCGTCCTGAAATGTGTTTACACATTGAGGACGAATTATGACTACTTCAAATAATACCTACGTTAAGCGCACTCAGCGTGATTACACACTAGGCTTTAAATTACAGGTCGTCGCCGCTGTAGA
>NZ_CAWQUW010000028.1:0-36999 GCF_963898195.1 Vibrio sp. L3-7
TCGCCTAGTGCGAGGTTTTTTCGAATCTGAAGCAAGATAAAGTTTTAGGGGTGTAGCTCCAATTGGCAGAGCAGCGGATTCCAAATCCGCGTGTTGGGAGTTCGAATCTCTCCACCCCTGCCATATTTAAAGCTCCAGCAGAAATGCTGGAGCTTTTTTGTATCTGTCACTTTTTCAAAGTGACGTTGAGGACCGGAGTGTCAGCCAGGTCGACTATATTGATCCCCATCGAAGCAGAAATCCTAGAGTCTTTTTGATTTATATTTGTTCGATTTTTAATCGATAATTACCTACCTTGAATAGAATATTGTCTTAGGAATGTAAGTGCTTACTTATCTCAGTCTCTTTTAGAAGCAATTAACAACACAATCCACACTTCTTTATGAGAATTATTCTCAATATTTTGTTACATTTTGGCCGTTATTACTAAAAGGCAACAAATATGGATATTTCCCGTCGTAAGTTTATTCAATCATCTCTCGCTATATCTGCACTAACAGTACTCCCCGCTTGTTCAATGAAGCGGTCTGCTGATGAGCAAGGAAAGTATGTTTATGACTTAACTGCTGAGCCCTCAACAGCAGAGTTAGTGAAGGGGTTTAATACCAATATTTTGGGTTTCAATGGACAGATTCCTGCTCCAACGATTCAATGTCGACAAGGTGAGAAGGTAATAATTCGTTTTACCAATAAGCTATCAGAACCTACTACCATTCATTGGCATGGCCTAAGAATTCCAATCGAAATGGATGGCGTTCCTTTCTTGAGCCAACCTCCTATTATGCCTGGCGAAACATTCATTTATGAATTTACGCCGCCAGATGCCGGTACGTTTTGGTATCACCCACACATGAATAGCGTGAAGCAGCTTGGTATGGGCTTAGTTGGTCTTATTATCGTAGAAGAGAGTAATCCAGTACGGTTCGATGAAGAACACGCATTGATGCTTAAGCATTGGCACATCGACAAACAGGGTCAATGGAAAGATTTAATGATCCCACGACTCAGTGCTCGTATGGGCACTCCTGGGGAGTGGAGTAGTGTTAATGGAGTCCATGAACCCGTATATCAGTTGAAGCAGTATGCAGCGACTAGACTGCGTATTGCTAATGTCGATAATACGATCACTTACCCTATTGTTGTCGAAGGGGCTGAAGCATGGGTTATAGCCATCGATGGTAATCCTGTAAAAACGCCTTATAAACTGACTCAACATAAAATTGGTCCGGGTATGCGTGTTGATATCGGATTGATCGCTCCTAAAGCAGGGGAGCGAGTTAACGTTCTCCAAATGAAGGGGCGTTTCCCATTTCCTTTGTGTGAATTTGAAGTCGTAGACTCAACATTTACTCAAGAGCGGGTGTTGCCATTATTGCCATTGAATCCAGTACCTAACCTAGATATTGCTAATGCTGAAGAGATCGATTTTGTATTCGAGTGGGAAGGCGCGGTATCACCAGTGTCTAAAGATGGGAAGTCCATGCCTAAGTTTTGGCTTACTAATAAAAGAGCATGGGAAGGAATGAGTAAAGATAATATTCCTAAACCGTTGGCAACTTTAGAACTAGGTAAGACTTACATATTCGATCTTAAGAACGTCACTCAATATCATCACCCGATTCATATTCATGGTCATACATTCACTGTATTGGAACTTGATGGTAAAAAAATTGAAGAACCTTTCCATACAGATACAGTGCTACTTGGAAAAAATGGCCGAGCTAAAGCTGCATTTGTTGCAGACAACCCAGGGCGTTGGATGTACCACTGTCATGTTATTGAACACATGAAAACGGGATTGATGGGATATATTGAAGTTAAGTGACACCTGTAACGTTTAATATTTGCGCATGCATTCTTAGTTTCTACCCTCGCTTTTATCGGCGGTAAAGCTAGAATATAGGGACTATTGTTTGGGAGGATTCATGGGTCAGTTATCTATTTTAGGTTTTATTGCCATTGGTGGCGCATTTGGTGCTTGTTCGCGTTATTTGATTTCAGAGTTATGTGTGGTGATGCTAGGACGTGGCTTCCCTTACGGTACGCTGACAGTTAACGTAATTGGCTCTTTAATTATGGGTTTACTCATCGCAGCGTTTGAGAATGAGATGGTTGCGACAGAACCATGGAGGCAGATTATCGGTCTTGGTTTCCTAGGAGCACTGACTACATTTTCTACATTTTCGATGGATAACGTGCTTCTTATGCAGCAGGGTGCTTTCTTTAAGATGGGACTCAATGTGCTACTCAACGTGGTTCTCAGCATCTCAGCAGCATGGATCGGCTTCCAACTTTTGATAAAGTCTTAAAACTTTCTTACGTTTTGTTAACAACTCGGCTTGGTTTATCCAAGCCGTTTTTATATACTCGATCGAACTTGTCGGAGTGCCATATGGCTGAGACCGTTAACTCGGGATCCGTTGAACCTGATCAGGCTAATACCTGCGAAGGGAACAAGAGTAGATATCTAACTAGAATCCTTCTAGAGATCTATCTCCAGATCACAACTGTATTTTCTTGTTGTGATCCCTCTTGTAGCATCAAATCCGTCAAGCATTTTTATCCCTATAAGTAATGGCTAAAAGCCAAGGAAAAATGCTATGTCGAGTCGTAAACAAGCAAGACTGGAAGCGAAGAATTTCATTGATTCTTTATCCGTACAACCTTATCCAAATTCAAAAAAAGCTTACATCCAAGGATCTCGAACGGACATTCAAGTCCCTGTTCGAGAAATATCACTCGCTGATAGCCTTGTGGGTGGCAGCAAAAAAGAGCCTGTATTCGAACCTAATGTACCTATTCAAGTTTACGATACCTCCGGTGTTTATACAGACCCTACACACGAAATAGACCTGTATAAAGGTCTTCCTAAGTTGCGAGAGCAATGGATTGATGAGCGTGGCGATACGGAACTGTTAGACGATGTAAGCTCTGTTTACACCAAAGAACGTTTAGAAGATGAAACCCTAGACGACCTTCGTTACGGCAATCTACCTAGAATTCGTCGTGCTACAGGTAACCAATGTGTTACCCAGCTGCATTATGCTCGTCAAGGCATTATCACTCCTGAGATGGAGTACATTGCAATACGTGAGAATATGGGACGTCAGAAGTTTGCTGATGAGCAGCTTAATCATCAACACCCTGGCCATAACTTCGGTGCCAACCTACCGAAAGAAATTACCCCTGAGTTCGTGCGCAAAGAAGTTGCAGAAGGTCGAGCTATTATCCCTTCAAACATCAACCACCCAGAATCAGAACCTATGATTATTGGCCGAAACTTCTTAGTGAAAGTGAACGCCAATATCGGTAACTCTTCAGTAAGCTCTTCGATTGAAGAAGAAGTTGAGAAGCTAGTCTGGTCGACTCGCTGGGGTGGCGATACCGTGATGGACCTTTCCACCGGCCGTAATATCCACGAGACTCGCGAATGGATCTTGCGTAACAGTCCGGTGCCGATTGGTACGGTTCCTATGTATCAGGCGCTTGAAAAAGTGAATGGCGTTGCGGAAGACCTTAACTGGGAAGTGATGCGTGATACCTTGATTGAACAAGCAGAGCAGGGTGTTGATTATTTTACTATCCACGCAGGTTTACTGCTTCGTTACGTCCCTATGACCGCTAAGCGTGTGACTGGCATTGTCTCTCGCGGCGGTTCTATCATCGCGAAATGGTGTCTTGCACATCATCAAGAAAGCTTCCTTTATACCCACTTCCGTGAGATCTGTGAGATCTGTGCGAAGTACGATGTTGCTCTGTCATTAGGTGATGGTCTGCGTCCGGGTTCGATTGCTGATGCCAATGATGAAGCTCAATTCTCGGAATTACGTACTCTAGGTGAGTTGACTAAAGTGGCTTGGGAATATGACGTTCAGGTGATCATTGAAGGCCCTGGACATGTACCAATGCACCTAATCAAAGAGAATATGGACGAGCAGTTAGAGCACTGCCACGAAGCACCTTTCTATACTTTAGGTCCACTGACGACAGATATTGCCCCTGGTTACGACCATATTACCTCTGGTATTGGTGCCGCCATGATTGGTTGGTACGGCTGTGCGATGCTCTGTTATGTCACTCCTAAAGAACATTTAGGCTTACCAAACAAAGAAGACGTGAAGACTGGCTTGATTACTTACAAGCTGGCAGCACATGCAGCAGACTTGGCAAAAGGACATCCGGGCGCACAGATCCGCGACAATGCATTATCAAAGGCGCGTTTTGAATTCCGTTGGGAAGACCAATTTAATCTAGCTTTAGATCCGGAAACCGCGCGTTCTTTCCATGATGAAACCCTGCCACAAGAGTCGGGTAAGGTTGCTCACTTCTGCTCTATGTGTGGACCTAAATTCTGCTCGATGAAGATCTCTCAGGAAGTACGAGAGTATGCAAAAGACACCGAACAAGTGGCGGCTGATCAGGCTATCGAAATTAAGATGTTGGATAACCCGTTGGAAGGGATGCGTCAGAAATCACAAGAGTTCCGTGATACCGGCTCTGAACTTTACCACCCTGCAGTCGGTGCAAAAGAAGCTCAATTAGAGGAATAATGGCAGTGAAGATACTCATCCCATCTCAAAATATTGAGTTGACGGGAGAGGTGCAGAACTGTCTATTGGTTGCTAAGCGACAAGGCTTAGCAACTGATGCGGTTGAGTTGGGTGTAAGCCCAACTCAATACTTCTCTATTGTTGACTCTCAGCAGGCGTTATCGATTGGCTTCGCTCATGATGTTGATTCATTGACGGTGTGTCAGCTAGCAGAACTGAACCATGTTGTTGATTACAGTCATTCAGTGGCGCTAGCTGGCGTCCGCGATGCTTTGGTACAAACTCCGAATACTATCTATATTGGTGTCTTAGATGATTCGGCTGTATTGGATATCTGGTCACACTTAGATGCTAATCGTGCAATCAAGAGTTCAACTACAGCTCATCAGGAATTAGATAATTGCGGCCATTTTGCCTGGTTACTTACTTTGTTGGCGTTGGAGTTCCCACTAGAAGACGCACTAGTTTTAGCTCGAGCAGCATCTAATGTTTCACGTGGAACATGGCCTGCACATTACCAAAATTTTCCTATCCCTGTTCTTGAAGATCAACGATTGGACATAAGCGTAGGTTGGGCTAACCAAGGGATATCACTTTCTTTTTCTGAATTGAATAAGAGTAGCCTCGGTTTATACCCCGTAGTTGATGATGTTGACTGGATCGAAAGATTACTCAAGCTTGGAATCAACACTGTTCAACTACGTATTAAGAACCCGCAGCAAGCGGACTTAGAGCAACAAGTCGCACGATCTATCGAGCTTGGTCGAGAGCATAACGCTCAAGTTTTTATCAATGATTACTGGCAGCTTGCACTCAAGCATAACGCTTTTGGTGTTCATTTGGGGCAAGAGGATATTGAAGAATCAAACCTCTCACAACTTAGCCTTGCGGGTATAAATATTGGTTTATCGACTCATGGCTATTACGAGTTACTGCGCATTGTTCAAATTAACCCAAGCTATATTGCGTTGGGCCACATCTTCCCAACAACAACTAAACAGATGCCATCAAAGCCTCAGGGTTTAGTTCGTTTATCTCTGTATCAACAGCTGATTGATACTATCCCATACACAGAAGAACTCACCGGTTATCCGACGGTTGCTATTGGTGGTATTGACCAATCGACAGCTGAGCAGGTGTGGGATTGTGGGGTGTCGAGTTTGGCGGTGGTACGTGCGATTACATTAGCGGAAGACCCTAAAAAGGTGATCGAATTTTTCGAAAAACTGATGGCGTCTAAACCTCCAGCTCTCAAAGAAGAGGTTATGCAGGAGCCTAGCTATGCTGAGTGACTTTGAATTTATTCGTTATCAACGACAAATTGCGTTACCTGAAGTCGGTGAACAAGGACAACGAAACCTATTAAATAGCCATGTGTTAGTGATTGGTTGTGGTGGCTTAGGTAATGCTGCGGCTCTTTACCTTGCAGCTTCTGGTGTTGGAAAGATCGTGTTGGTTGATGATGACTGTGTGGATTCATCTAACCTGCAACGACAGGTCGCGTTCAAAGAAAGTCAGTTAGGTTCACCTAAAGTCGAAGCTTTGAAGCAACAACTGAGCGAGCTCAATAGTCGCAGTCAAGTGAGAACCATCAATCAGCGAATGAGTGAAAGTCAGCTTGAACTTGAAGTGATGCTCGCTGATTTGGTGTTGGATTGTACTGACAACTTTAAGTCACGCTACCAGGTTAACCAAGCATGCTTCGGTAGCAATACACCTTTGATTTCCGGTTCTGCAATTGGCTGGAAAGGCCAGTTTATTGTCTTTGATTATCAGAATCAGAAAGGGTGCTATCACTGTTTGTTTCCGTTCAATAATCATCCACAAACGACTCGTTGTAGTGATAGCGGCATCATAGGCCCGGTTGTTGGCACCATAGGTAACCTTCAAGCTTTGGCTGCTATTCAACGCTTAACTCGTGGTGAGTTTCAGGTAGCAACACACCAGCTCAAACTGTTCGATGGCCAATCGATGAATTGGCAAAACTTAATGGTCACTCAAGATAGTGAATGTCCCGTGTGCAGTGCGTCTGCAGTTAAGCATTTAGAAGAAGAAATCCAATGAGTCATATAACGATCTCTATAAACGAGCAACCAGAACAGGTCGCGCACTTGTCGTCTCTCGCGGACATTATCCAGGCTCTGTCACTACCTGACCTGGGTTGTGTCTTTGCGATCAATAATGCGGTTGTCCCACGAAGTCAGTGGCAACAAACTGTCGTCAATGAAGGCGACGCTATTTCTCTTTTCCAAGCTATAGCAGGAGGCTAATCATGTTAACTATTGCTGATAAAACGTTTCAATCGCGACTCTTCACAGGAACGGGTAAGTTCGCGAATAAGCACTTGATGGCGAGTGCTATTGAAGCTTCAGGCTCGCAACTGGCAACCATGGCGTTGAAGAGAGTTGATATTCGCTCTGAGCAAGACGACATTTTACAACCCATCATTGATGCTGGCGTGAACTTACTACCGAATACGTCAGGCGCTAAGAATGCAAAAGATGCTGTCTTTGCTGCGCATTTGGCTCGTGAAGCGCTAGGTACAAACTGGCTTAAACTGGAAATTCATCCAGATCCAAAGTACTTGATGCCAGACCCAATAGAGACGCTTAAAGCTGCTGAGCAACTGGTTAAAGATGGCTTTGTTGTGTTGCCTTACTGCCATGCCGATCCAGTATTGTGTAAACGCTTGGAAGAGGTGGGTTGTGCTGCGGTTATGCCGCTAGGTGCCCCAATTGGTTCAAACAAAGGTATCGCTTCGGCAGACTTCTTAGAGATCATTATCGACCAAGCGAATGTCCCTGTGATTGTGGATGCAGGGATTGGCGCGCCATCACATGCTGCTCGTGCAATGGAAATGGGCGCAGACGCTGTGTTAGTGAATACGGCTATAGCTGCGTCTCAACAGCCTGTTGATATGGCGATTGCCTTTAAGTTAGCGGTAGAAGCAGGACGTATGGCTTACCTTGCCGGACTTGCAGGAAAAGTATCTCACGCGGTTGCTTCGAGCCCGTTAACTTCATTCCTAGACGAGTAGTATTGCTATGACGTTTGTTGATCGATTTAAACAGCTCAACTGGGATGACATTGGTATGTCTATCTTTAGTAAAACGGCAGCGGATGTTGAACGTGCTCTGAGTAAACCCAAACGCGACTTAGAAGACTTTAAGGCTCTGATCTCTCCGGCGGCAGAACCTTACTTAGAGCAGATGGCACAACAATCGCTAGCGCTAACTCGTAAGCGATTTGGCAATACAATGTCGCTTTATATTCCTTTGTACCTGTCTAACCTGTGCGCTAATGCGTGCACGTATTGTGGCTTCTCAATGGAGAACCGTATCAAGCGCCGCACACTTACTTTGGATGAAATCGATGCCGAAAGTGCGGCTATCAAAAAGATGAAGTTCGATAGCGTTTTGTTGGTCACCGGTGAACATGAAACTAAGGTCGGGATGAATTACTTTCGACAGGTGTTGCCGAATATTAAAAAGCAATTTAACTACCTTGCAATGGAAGTGCAGCCGCTTGATCAACATGATTACGCAGAGCTTAAAACTCTCGGCTTAGATGCTGTTATGGTTTACCAAGAGACCTATCAACCCAGAACTTACGCTGAGCATCATCTACGTGGCAATAAAATGGATTTTGAATATCGTCTTGAAACTCCCGATCGCTTGGCAAAAGCGGGGATCGATAAAATAGGTATAGGTGCCTTGATTGGTTTGGAAGATTGGCGAACCGACTGCTTCTTTGTTGCTGCTCACTTAGATTACCTAGAGCGCACTTATTGGCAGACTCGCTATTCAATTTCATTCCCGCGTCTTCGCCCGTGCGAGGGTGGAGACAGTAATGGAGGCTTACAGCCTAAGTCGATCATGAACGATAAACAGTTGGTTCAGCTTATCTGCGCATATCGACTCTTAAACCCTGAGGTCGAGTTATCTCTATCTACTCGTGAGTCAGCAACCTTCCGCGATAATGTGTTGCCATTGGGAATCACGAGTATGTCGGCGGCTTCTAAAACCCAACCTGGTGGTTATGCTTCGGGTGAGGAAGAACTCGAACAGTTTGAGATAAGTGATGAGAGAAGTGCTGCCGATGTTGAGTCGATGATTCGTAAGCGTGGTTTCGATCCGGTATGGCGAGACTGGCACAGTGCCTATTCTGGTTAATCAACATATTGGTTGATGTTCCACGTGAAACATCGACGAGATTCTATCGACAAACAAAAACGGCTACCTAAAGGTAGCCGTTTTTCTATTTAACTTAGCAAGTTTGTTTTGGTTCAGTTAACAACTTAGCGAAGCATTAAGCGTGAGCTAATGGTGTCGTTGATTGGCGTAGCCATTCTAACGTATCACCTTCAACTAGTGGGCTAACGTCGTTCCATACTTTCTGATGGTAGTCGTTCAGCCATGCCAGTTCAGGTCGAGTTAGCAAATCAACATTGATGTTGCGCTTATCGATAGGGCAACGAGTTAGTGATTCAAACGTCAGTACAGAGAAGTCACCCTGAGTTGGCAGCTCAACAACCAGTTCTAGGTTCTCGATGCGGATACCAAATTCATCAGCACGGTAGTAACCCGGTTCGTTTGATAACACCATACCTTCAACTAGAGGCACGTCGATCAACTTCTTAGAGATGCTTTGCGGTCCTTCATGAACACTTAGGAAATGACCAACACCGTGGCCAGTACCGTGGTCGTAGTCGAAGCCTTCTGCCCATAAGTGCTGACGCGCTAGGATATCTAGTTGGAAACCACGAGTACCTTGAGGGAAACGTGCACGTGCAATGCCGATGTGACCTTTCAGTGCGAGAGTGAACTGCTGAATCATTTCATCGCTTGGTTGGCCAATCGCGATAGTACGAGTGATGTCGGTTGTACCATCTAAGTACTGGCCGCCTGAATCGACTAGGTACAAAGTATTCAGTTCTAACTGACCTGGTTCAGGTTGGTTCTCATGGTTGTAGTGACACATAGCTGCGTTTCCGCCTGCAGCTGAAATCGTGTCAAAACTTAGGTCCATCAGCGTTGGGTCTTGCTCACGGAACGACTGTACTTTGTCAGCCAATACCGCTTCGTTGTGCAGGTTACCTTGTGCGACTTCTGCATCAATCCAAGATAGGAATTTCGCCATCGCCACGCCATCTCGAATGTGACACGCTTTCATACCTGTAATTTCAGTTGCGTTCTTAGCGGCTTTTGGCATGAGACATGGGTCTGCTGCTTCAATGATATGAGCGCCAGCGTTTTGTAGAACAAGCGTGTACCAAGCATTGCTTGTACCTGAATCGACAGACACATTTTTGTTTTCTAAAGACTGAAGGCGCGCTTCAAGCTCTGATGGGTGAGAAACTCGAATACCATTACCAACGTGTGCTTCAAAGCCTGCTGGGATGCGTGCTGGGTCTAGGAAGAAATCGACGCTTTCATCAGCGTGAATGATTGCATTAGACAGCACAACAGGTAGGCGAGATACGTCTAAACCACGAACGTTAAGCAACCAACAGATTGAGTCAAGCTCGGTAAGGATAGCGGCGTCTGCACCTTTTGCTTTCAACAAGCCAGCAATCTCAGTGCGCTTACTCTCGCTTGATTGACCAACGGTGCTTGTTGCCATTAGGCGCACATCAGACACGACAGGCTCAGGACGATCAGACCAAAGCTCATCAATCGGGTTTGCTGATAGTGTTGTTAGCTCAACTTTCTCTGCTAGTTTTGCTTGTGCGCCTTTCAACCAAGCGGCGGTGTGCATGCGTGGGTCGAATGCAACCTTACTACCTTGTGGCAATGAATTGACGATCCAATCTAAAGCCGGTTCTTCAATAAGGTGGCGATACTCAAATAACTCTGCTGGTACTTGCTTACGAACCTGAACGGTGTAGCGACCATCAACAAAAATAGCAGCAGTTTCACGAGTGATAACAGCGGCACCTGCAGAGCCAGTGAAACCTGTTAACCAGTGAAGTCGCTCGTTATGAGCGGGAACGTATTCACCTAGATATTCGTCTTCGTGTGGAATGATAACGGCATCTAGGTTATTTGTTTCAAGCCAAGCTCGAACCGCAGCAACGCGTTCAGCAGTGATATTGTGCATCTGTGTTTATCCTTATTGTTAGGGTCCTTGTTAACACTCACCATAGATAGACAGGTGAGGGGACTTATTAGGTCAATAAGCTAGCGCTTTTGTTCGTTTGCTGCAAACGCTGTACGCCATTTTTATCTAAGGTGCAGAGTTTTTTCTTTGATGATATCTCGCAACCAAGTTAAGGCTGGGTCATTTTCTCTGTCACGGTGCCAAAATAGAGTGTATGCCATCGGCGGGAATTCCATCGGTAAAGGAACAACCACTAAGTCGAGTTGCTTGGCGACCAGATAAGTAAAGTGGCTTGGTGCTGTAAACACAAAGTCGGTGTAGGTACACAGGCTTGCCGCGCTATTGAAGTCTGGAACTGAAATAGCGATATCACGTTGGTGGCCAAGATCGGCAAGTTTGTAGTCTAGTAGCCAACGGTCATTGCCATCACACCTTACTTGTACATGACGCTGTGCAAGGTAGGTTTCCAGATCCCACTTACCACTCAGTGCAGGGTGGTTGCGTCTTAACACACACATCTGTGCATCGCGGTAGATCTCTTGTTCGCAGATGTCGTCTGGCGGCAGCATGGTTAAACGCGCATCGTTGATGTCGATGTCTTTGCCTGTGAGTCCGATATCTAGTTCACCAAGCTGCAGTTTCTTAAAGGTTTGCTCTGTCCACGCGTGGGTGTTGATATTGACCTTAGGCGCTTGCCTAAATATTGCGGGTAAGAAGTGCGGAAGAATCAGTGGGTAAACACTCTCAACGGCTGCAATATGAAAACTGTGGTCACTGTTGTTGGGAATGAATGTCTCTGGTTGGGTAAGTACATCAAGTTGATTGATCAGTGTTTCTAATCGAGGCTTGAGAAAAACAGCTTTCGGTGTTGGTCGTAGGCCATGGGCACTTCGCGTAAAAAGGGGATCATTAAATTGCTCACGAAGCTTGGCTAGCGACTTACTCACAGCCGATTGGCTCAAGCATAATCGATGTGCGGTGCGCGTGACACTCAGCTCTTCCATCAGCACCTGCAAGCAAACCAATAGATTGAGGTCTAGGCGTGATAGTTTCTCGATATTCATGTGAGTTTCCTATTTGGAATAATGCTAATGAGTATATGCCATTTTTGTTCATATCTTTAGTCCGTTATTATGCATCCAAATTAACTCATCCGGAGAATCTTGTGCCTTCTAACGCGCTTCCAAATCCTAGCAAATTGCAGGTTGCACTACTTGCAATGCTGGTTCTATTTAGCCCTTTGGCTATTGATATTTATCTACCAGCTCTGCCACAAATTTCGACAGCGTTTCACGTGGAACATGCACTAGCACAAGATACGATTACTTGGTTTTTATTCGCCATGGGTGTCGGGCAATTATTTGCAGGCCCTTTGGCTGATAAGTTAGGGCGTCGAACCGTTGCATTGGGAGGTGTTAGTATCTATGCATTGAGTGCTTGCTTGGCGTGGGCAGCTCAGTCGATTGATATGATGCTAATAGCTCGGCTGTTACAAGGCTTAGGAGCTTGTGCGACTTCTGTAGCAGCCTTTGCAACGGTTCGCGATCTATTTGGCCCGCAGAAGAGCGGCCGAATGATCAGTTACCTTAATGGTGCGATCTGTTTTATCCCTGCATTGGCACCGATTCTTGGGGCTTGGTTGACTCAACAGTTTGGCTGGCGCTCGAACTTCAGCTTTATGGCTGTGTTCGCTGTCGTGGTTGGCACCATTTTGTTTTTCCAAATGAAAGAGTCTAATCCAGCGACAGAAAAGGTCGCGGTGTTCAAACTAGAGCGTTACTGGTCGGTACTGAAAACACCATCATTCATCTTCCATGCGACATTGTGCTTGATGGCGATGGCTGTAATCCTTGCTTACGTTACCTCTGCACCTGTTGTGTTGATGGAAAACCTCGGTTTGACGATGAATGAATTTACCTTCTGGTTTGGTATTAACGCGGTTATCAACATCATTGCTGCATTCACTGCGCCTAAATTTATGGACCGTTTTGGTACTTATAAGGCGTTAGTTGTTGGTATCTCAACACTTGGTTTAGCGGGTGTGGTGATGTTGATACTTGCAAACCAAGCGACGGCTATTGCATTTATGTTGCCTATCTTCTTATCTTCAGTTGGTTTCGCTTGGATTCTAGGTGCAGCAGCGGGTAAAGCGTTAGAACCTTTTGGTGACCGTGCGGGTACAGCAGCTGCACTACTTGGTTTGTTCCAAATGAGTGGCTCAGGATTGCTTGTTGGAACCATGCAACGTCTTGATTTAACATCGCAGGTGATGATTGCACTGCAAATGTTCCTTATTGTTCCAGCACTGTTGGTGCTTGCGAGCAAGGCGGGTAAGTCATGGCATACGACGTTTGCAAATGCATAAGTTACAAGGGTGATAAAATATACAAATGGCGGTTTGCGAAACGTTAAAACATGGTATATTTGTCACTCATTGAAACGTTAATACCACAACGGAAATACTGTAATGTCATTAACAACCTACGAAATGGCGCGCATCTTAGAACAAATGGAAGATGCACCTGAAAAGGTCATGTTTGGTAAATTGCTTAAAGAGCTAGGAAACCAAAGTGAAGAGCGTATTCGCAGTGCGGCAAAACAAGTTCCAATCGATACTTTACGAGATATCATCTACCAATTTCAGCGTGTGATTGAGTCTCGTAAAGGTGAACAGGTTCAGCTATTAGCAAAAGAGTTAGCAGAACAAGGTATCTCTGCTGAAGAACTACAAGCTTTTCTAAACAAGTAGTTTATCCCAGATAAAAAGAAACCACTCGATTGAGTGGTTTTTTGCGTTTAGGGCTAGGTAAATTTAAGAGCGATGTAAAATAGGTCTAGCTTGCGAATTGTTTTCTTAATATTCGATCAAGCGACATTGGTCCGGCTCCCCATACCACGACGATGAGAATCATTAGTCCCCATAGTTGATGATCATAGAACCCTTGTGCCCACAATACAGGGTATGACACGACGGCCATGATATTGAAAACGAATAACGTTGCAGCCATTGGTCGGGTTAACAAGCCAAGTGCTAAGAACACCGGCAGAATCAATTCTGCTGCAGTACCCATGTAGGCAGCAAGTTCCCAAGGTAACAGTGGCACCTGGTATTCCAATTCAAACAAGTAAAGAGTGCTATCCCATGTGGCTATCTTGGTTAACCCAGAGTTAAAGAAGACCCACGCCACCCATAGGCGGCAAAACAAAAGTAGCAGAGGAATAAAAAGCGCCTGTGATTTCTCAACCAACGCATCGTATTGAGCCATCACGTTCGTGACTGTGTTGTTATCCATGTTATGTCTCCAATTCATCATTGAGTGAGAAACCTGAGATGACGTTGAGTGCCATTACAGTATTAAGGTGTTGTAGTAGTGAAGGATTTATTGCCGCGAGCGTTTGGCCTGATTGTAATTCGGTTAATAGTTGATGGCATTCTTCTGTCAAACAATGACTCTCAATTTGTGAATTCTCAGCTCGGATTAACACCCCAAATTCAGGTTGGTTGATGTCTAACCCATCGAGTTGTTGCTTATAGATAGCTTGCTCAAGCGCGATCATCGTATAGCTAGAATTGACTAGCGTTATTGAATCTTGAAGATGGAAAACCAAAGCGCCTTGCTGTTCTTGTGGCACATCAGCTAAACAAGAAAGGGGGCGTTGGTCGACATGTAATTCTGAAACACATCTGACTAAGCTATCTTTTTTCCATTCATACAAAGCCACTTCAGCGAGATAAGGGGCAGCCTCAACAACGGCAGGTAAGGCTTGGATAGTCTGTTCAAAATGTTCTCCGTAACCACTGACATCACCAGAGGTTGATGGATAACTTAAGACATGTCGACGAGCCATCTGTTGGAAGCATTCTTCACCAACCAGCATTTCAGTGAGTGGATACGTAGCAGCCAGTACTTCGCCCAAGCTAATCACAAAGTTATTACGGTAAATCTGAATGCGTTGCTCATCAGTAAAATGGTCGCTCACTATGTCGCAGTGCTCACCATTATTTTGGTAGCGTAGGGCGTTAGCAAACTCCAATTGAACATCTGCTAGGGAGTGGCTCATGATGCGCGACTCCTTTGGTTGAACTTGTCGTGTTGATACAAGATATCACTGGCTTTGGTTGCTTCAGCCAACAATATTTGTGGCTCAGGAATGTCTAAGTCCCATTCTATTAAGGTATGGCGCGAACCATGTTGTGCTATCCAGTCAGTGTAGAGTTTCCACACTTCGTCACAGACAGGTTTGCTGTGTGTATCTATCCAGATCTCACCTTGTTCGAGTTTCTTTTTGGTAAAACCTGCCAAGTGAATCTCTTCCACTTTGTCTGCAGGAATTCCACTTAAGTATTCTTCACAGCTGAAGCCATGATTAAAAGATGAGACAAAAATATTATTGAAATCGAGTAATAGTCGACACCCGGTGCGCTTCTGTACCTCTGCCAAAAATTCCCACTCTGGGATAGTTGAATGCTTGAAGGCGAGATAACTGGATGGGTTCTCAATTAGCATAGGGCGTTGTAGGCTATCTTGAACCTCTAACACGTTACGGCAAAAGACTTCTAACGCCTCTTCGGTATAAGGCAGCGGTAATAAGTCATTGAAGTAATGACCGCCAGTTTGGCTCCAGCTTAGGTGGTCAGAAACCAAGAACGGTTCGATGTCATCGATGAGTTCTTTCAACTGCAGCAAGTGATTGGGGTTGATGCGATCAACTGAGCCTAGAGACAATCCAACACCGTGACAACTTATGTTGTGGGCGTTACGTATTTCTCTGAGTTGTTGGCGTTGCGGTGATTGAGCTAAAAAGTAGTTCTCGCTGTGAACCTCTAACCAACTCACTAACGTAGGGTTTTGGCTAAAGAAGTCCAAGTGAGGTGTTCTAAGGCCAACCCCTGCATTGGGATGAAGAGTGTCAGTCACAACGGTTCTCCTAATAGGAAGTGGAGGTGAGCCGAATTTCAGCTCACCATACTTAGCAGCTCAATTATGATGATTGAGTGTCACCACCTGATAATTTGCCACATAGTCCTTTAGGAACGACCACGAATGCATCGGATTGGTTGTCTTCTTTTGCTGTACCCGCACATGAGCTTGTTTTGGTTGCACAATCATTCTGGCCAGCTTTTGCCACGCCGTAGCATTTTTCTTTTGCTGCTGCTTCCGCAGGTGCTGATGTAAGAACTGCACCGCCGAACGCTAGTACACTTGTGATTGCAGCTGTAACAGCAAGATTAGAATTTTTCATAGTCATTCCCTCTAGACTTAATTTGATTTACACATAGCAGGTTATAGAATTGTTAACTTGCTTACTAAAAAGGATAGGAAGAACCAGGAAATAATTTCACAGCATTATTAAAATAATCGATATTAATGATGTGTTGTTATTTAAGTTATTGATTATGTGATGTTATTTTTTGACTGTTTTTTCTTCTTATTATCCTAAACGCAGCCTAGTGTTTAGGTTATAATCAACTTTTATGTATAAATACCCAGTAGTGAGCATATCCAATGATAGATCCTTCGCTTTTACTCGATGGCCTAAACGATAAACAACGTGAGGCGGTCGCAGCACCTTTAGAAAACCTACTTATTCTGGCTGGTGCTGGCAGTGGTAAAACGCGAGTGTTGGTGCATCGTATTGCTTGGCTGCAAAGCGTAGAGCAAGCATCGCCGTTTTCTATCATGTCAGTAACCTTCACCAATAAAGCGGCAGCAGAGATGCGTGGCCGTATTGAAGAGTTGATGATGGGAAGTTCATCGGGTATGTGGAACGGTACCTTCCACGGTATTTGTCACCGTATTCTTCGAGCTCACTACCTAGATGCAAAACTGCCAGAAGATTTCCAGATCATTGATTCAGATGATCAGATTCGTTTACTACGTCGCTTAATCAAGGCGCAAAACCTTGATGAAAAGCAGTGGCCTGCCAAGCAAGCTTCTTGGTGGATCAATGGTAAGAAAGACGAAGGGCTACGCCCAAGTCACATTGACGCCTACCATGATCCAATAACTCAAACGTGGTTAAAGATCTACTCTGCTTACCAAGAGGCATGTGATCGTGCTGGCTTGGTCGACTTTGCTGAAATCTTGTTGCGATCGCATGAATTACTGCGCGATAAGAAACACATCCGAGAGCACTACCAAGCTCGCTTCAAGCATATCCTTGTCGACGAGTTCCAAGATACCAACAACATTCAATACGCTTGGCTACGTATGATGGCAGGTCCGGATTGTCGGGTGATGATCGTGGGTGATGATGACCAATCTATCTATGGTTGGCGCGGCGCGAAAATCGAAAATATTCAAAAGTTCTTGGATGAATTCCCAGGAGCTTCAACGGTTCGACTCGAACAAAACTATCGTTCAACCAAAACCATTTTGCAGGCGTCGAACGAGCTTATTTCGAACAACACCGAGCGTATGGGTAAAGAGCTGTGGACCGATGGCAACGATGGTGAGCCAATCTCTGTGTACTCGGCTTACAATGAGCTAGATGAAGCGCGTTTCACGGTAAGCAAAATCAAAGAGTGGCAGGAGAAAGGCGGGGCACTAGAAGATACGGCAATGCTATATCGTAATAACGCCCAATCTCGTGTTCTTGAAGAAGCTTTGATTCAAGGTGGCCTGCCTTACCGAATCTACGGTGGCATGCGATTCTTCGAACGTCAGGAAATCAGAGATGCTTTGAGCTACCTGCGCTTAATGAGTAACCGCAGCAATGATGCGGCATTCGAACGTGTCGTCAATACGCCGACTCGTGGCTTGGGTGATAAAACGTTAGAAACGATTCGTCTTGCAGCGCGTGATCGTGGTGCAACCATGTGGGAAGCCAGTGTTGCTCTGATAGAAGAGCAAGTGTTACCAGGCCGTGCTGCGGGTGCTTTGAGCCGCTTTATCGAGCTTATCAATGCACTTGAAGATGACACCACAGAACTGAGGCTTCATGAGCAAACCGACCACGTGATCAAATCGTCGGGCTTGTTTGCGATGTACGAGCAAGAGAAAGGCGAGAAGTCGAAGGCTCGTATTGAGAACTTGGAAGAATTGGTAACGGCAACGCGTCAGTTTGAAAAACCAGAAGAAGCAGATGAAATGAGCATGCTAACGGCATTCTTAACTCATGCGGCTTTAGAAGCGGGTGAAGGTCAGGCTGATGAGTTTGATGATGCGGTTCAGTTAATGACCCTGCATAGCGCCAAAGGCCTAGAGTTCCCAATGGTATTCATGGTGGGTGTCGAAGAAGGCATGTTCCCAAGCCAAATGTCTGCCGAAGAAGCGGGGCGCTTAGAAGAAGAACGTCGCCTGTGTTATGTAGGCATGACTCGTGCGATGGAGAAGCTTTACATCACTTATGCAGAGATGCGTCGTTTGTACGGTCAGGACAAGTACCACAAACCATCGCGCTTTATTCGCGAGTTACCAGAGACATGTCTGGATGAAGTTCGTATGAAAGCGCAAGTGAGCCGTCCTGCAAGCAGTGGCCGTTTTAGCCAAACCGCCGTGAAAGAGAACTTTAACGAAACAGGTTTTAGCTTAGGCTCTCGCGTGAAGCATCCTAAGTTTGGTGAAGGTACCATCATCAACTTTGAGGGAAGTGGCCCACAGAGTCGAGTTCAAGTCGCGTTTAACGGTGAAGGCATCAAGTGGTTAGTCACGGCTTACGCTCGTTTAGAACAGCTTTAATCTGTTACTTCGACATCTAAAAATCGTTCATTATTAAAAACAAAAAGAGCAGCCACTGGCTGCTCTTTTTATTGCTCTGTACCGACCTAAATTAGGTTAATACGAGCTTAAAGCATTTCTGCCTAAGCGTGAGACTTACAGTGCTGCAAGTGCCGCTTCGTAGTTTGGTTCTTCAGTGATCTCTGCAACCAACTCGCTGTGCGTTACCACACCTTTCTCATCAACAACGACAACTGCACGTGTTGTTAGGCCAGATAATGGGCCTTCAGCAATCGCCACGCCGTAGTCTGATGCGAACGCAGGAGAACGGAAAGTCGAAGCGTGTTGAACGCCTTCAATGCCTTCTAGTTCGCAGAAGCGACCAGCAGCAAACGGTAGGTCAGCAGAAATACAAACCACAACCGTATTTTCAAGCTCTGCTGCTTTTGCGTTGAACGTACGTACGCTCGTTGCACAAGTTGCTGTATCGATGCTTGGGAAGATATTTAGAACCACTTTCTTGCCTTCAAGAGAAGCAAGAGTCAGTTCAGAAAGATCGCCTGCAGTCAGTGCAAAGCTTGGTGACTTTTCACCTACTTGTGGGAATGTGCCCGTTAGAGGTACAGCAGCGCCTTTGAAGGTAACGTGTGACATGAATTTGTCCTTAGTTTAATTATGGTTATGAAACTAGTTGAGCCTAGTTCGACTTACGTTACTCTGAAGTGGTTAAGAAGTGAATGCTTTAATATCAGAATTATTATTAAACGTATTGAGTTTTCGGTTGGCAGACGAAGTAGAAAGGTCAATGGGAAAGTAATGGATTAAGGTATAGATAAAGAAAAACCCCGAGAGCTTGCGCTCATCGGGGTCTGTAGTCTTACTCGCAGCAATCCGGCTACTAAGTGTGCTCCATGCATCAAATCCATGATAGTGTGCTGTTATCCTTCAGCGTATTCCTTTCGTCGCCATCCTAGCAGTGTCCTTGATCTTATCCTGATCTGCCAACAATCCTCGTTAGCGCGCGTCACTTGTTCCTTGAGCGGTGTCCTTTACATCATCCTGATGTTCAGTCCTTTCCTCGTCCAGAGGTGTCCATTGTCTTTCCTTAGTAGTAACCATCCTAGTTACTATTGCGTCCATTCAATGTCCATTTCGCTATCCATGCCGATTATTCATCCTGAGTAATCGAATCTTCATCCTGAAGATAACCAAATCCTTGGCGTTTCCTGTTCCGTGTCAGCATCCTTCCGACACCGTTTATATTACCGATTCCTTACTTATCAGCAATGGTGCATAAGCGAATTTCTATATAACTATTTGAATGATAAATATACGTTTTGTTTTATTTCAAAGGGTTATATTTGTAGTGTGCTTATTTTCTCAGTTAAATAGCGATATTACTCACTGCCTTGTGAGAGATCTCGCACAAGGTAGCGAGTAAAAAGGGAGGGTTATTTCTTATTGGCCAATAGCTGCACCTTCACGACGAGGGTCTGCAGCCCCTTCAAGGCCATCTTTTGTGATGCGAATCGCGTGTAAACCAGAGTTAAGATCGCGAACGTTGACCTCAAATCCCATCTTTTCTAGTTCTGGTTTGAAGTTTTCCGCTGATGTTCCTTTTTCCAAATCTAGAGTGCCGAAACGGTTAAGGAAGTGTGGTTGATTGATAGCTTGCTGAATATCCATGTCCCATTGGGTATGAGCAATGATCGCTTGCGCCACATAACCGATGATACGGCTGCCGCCCGGAGAACCAATCGCCATGTAAGGTTTATCGTCTTGCATGATGATGGTGGGTGCCATTGAAGAACGTGGACGCTTACCCGGTTCAAGTCGGTTGGCGATAGGCTTACCATCGTTGTGGGTCTTGAATGAGAAGTCGGTCAGTTCGTTATTGAGCAGGAAGCCTCTTACCATCAAGCGTGAGCCAAAGGCATTCTCAATGGTGGTGGTCATCGACACGACATTGCCATCGCTATCGACAATATTGAAGTGGCTGGTGGACGGCAATTCAATAGAAACATCTTGGCTTCTTTGCATTGCGTGATCCCACGGTGGTGTGCCCGATGGTGCGCTTTCTAATGCCTTACCTGCGGTAATTAATTGAGCGCGTTCCTGCAAATAGTCAGTATTCACTAACCCTTGGGTTGGCATCGGTACGTAATCTTGATCGGCCATGTACATACCACGGTCAGCAAAGGCTAAGCGAGAAGCGTCTGCTAACACTTGCCAAGATTTTGCACTGTTTGGCCCCCATGATTTCAGGTCAAACTGCTCGGTCATCGTTAATATTTGTCCAACCGTTAATGCTCCTGAGCTCGGTGGCCCCATTCCACATACTTGGTAGCTTTCATAAGCAGAACAAATCGGCTCGCGCTGCTTGATTGAATACGCGTCGAAGTCTTTTTGCGCCAGTACGCCGGGGTTACCTTTTGCAGTTTGTACGGTGCTGATGATGTCGGCAGATATCTCTCCCTGGTAGAAGGCCTTAGCACCATTTTTTGAGATAGCTTCTAACGTTGCTGCATAGTCTGGATTTTTAAGTAGGGTACCTGCTGATTTTGGGCTGCCATCGGTATTAAAGAAGTAGGCTTTGGTTGTCGCAAAACGACTTAGACGTTCTTGATCGTTTTCGATCAAGGTTGCTAAACGTGGACTGACGGTAAACCCTTTTTCAGCCAGTTGAGCGATAGGCTTGATGAGTGAGGCCCATTCTAGCTTGCCGTATTTTTGGTGAGTATCCCACAACAATTGAACCGTGCCGGGCGTGCCAACTGAGCGACCACCAACTACAGCATCATAGAATTTAAGCGGTTGCCCGTTCTCATCTTGGAATAGACGCGGTGTGGCATCAAGTGGTGCAGTTTCACGACCATCGTAGGTTTTGAGTTGCTTGTCTTTAGCATCAAAATAAACAAGGAACGCGCCACCACCAATACCTGATGACTGAGGCTCAACTAAGCCAAGCATAAGCTGTACGGCAACCATAGCATCAACGGCGTTACCACCTCGAGCGAGCACGTCAGCACCGGCTTGTGTCGCTAACGGGTTAGCCGCAGTGACCATCCAATCATTAGCTTTGACGAGTTGTTTGGTTTCTAAACCACTACTTTGTTCCGGTGCGACGGCATCGGCAGCTTGATTTGCCCAACTGACATGGGAGGCAAAAAGTAGGGTAGAAGTAGCGAGGGTTGTTAGTTTTGTTTTCCACTGCATGATCTTCTCCTTTTAATATGCAGAGCTAGATTGACAGTGGAAATAACATTTAGCCAGTGTATTGTTAACGAATTGTAATCTTGATTCTAATTTAGATCAGCAACGAGGATGCCGATTGCCAAAGAATGCTGACGCCAATAATGGTAAATACTGCACCGCATAAGCCATCGATATAGACAGTCGCTTCATGCAATTTTTTCTGCAGAGTTTTGGTGGAAAGCATCCAAGCTAATAGCGAAAACCAAAACAACGATAGGCCAAATAAGATCAGCAGAGCAAAGCCTTTACCAGAAAGAGACATGTCAGCAGGTACTAGGCTCGACATCAAACTAATAAAGAACACTAACGCCTTTGGGTTGAGAATATTAGTCGCAAACCCTTTAGAAAATGCCTCACGCTTATTGGTTAGAATGAGATCCTTTGAATTGACTATATCAATGTCATCATCGTGATGTTGAATGATGTGCCAGGTCGCCTTCAATGCACCGTAGCCTAAGTACAATAAATAGCTGCCACCTGCCAGTTGAATGATCGCAAATAGGGTCGGTTGCTGGTGAACGAGATAACTTATCCCCGTCAGGCTCAGCAATGAGTGCAGCAAGATCCCGCAAGATAGCCCTAAAGCAATGTATAAGCCCGTTTGTCTGCCGTGACGAGTCGCATTTTGCACGACTAACGCAAAGTCAGGGCCGGGGCTCATCAAAGCGATGAAGTGGATAGAGGCTAGGGTGATCAGTATGGTGACTTCGTTCATCGTCAGTTCTCAATAACGTTGCCGCTATTTTTAAATAAGTAATCGTATTGAGCGTAGCTTACCGTGATTTGAAATCGAGCAATTGTAAATTATCAACACTTAGTTGATTTGTGACGGTGGGACACCGAATGTGGTTTTGAAGGCTTTAGAGAAGTGGGCTTGATCATAGAAGCCTACTTGGTGCGCGACCTTGGTACCACATATCCCTGACTTAATCAGACGCATGCTCTGTTCCATACGTAAACGGCTCAGCCATGCATAAGGCGTAATACCCATTCTGTTTTTAAAGTGGCGTTGGAATTGAGTCGTGGTTAAGCCGCAGAGCTCAGAGAGTTGTTCTAAGCGAACGGGCTGGTCAAGGTTAGCCATTAAGTATTCTTTCAAAGTATGAATCGATTGGGTGCCGAGTTTAATTTGGCTTTTGGATCCAAATTTCGCATAACGATCGACAATCGTCGAGAATCCTTCGAAAGGTAAGCAATCTTGAGCGAGCTGGCTGATGTTTTGACTGATTAACAGGCCATGCAGGTTACACAGTTGTGAAAAAGCCGCTTGATCGGAGAGGATCAACTCCGAAAAGCCTAATGTGTGACCATTTTTCTTGGGATCGGCAAGATCTTGAAACCATTGGGGAGAAACGGCAAATACACTGACTTGATAACCCGAATCGAGTTTGGAGTGACCATCATGAAGCTCGTCTGGTGGCATGATAACGACTTGGCCAGCACCGACATGATGACTTGTTCCTTGATAGACAAACTTTTGTTGGCCTTGAGTGATCAAGCCAATGTGAAAGTCCAAATGATAGTGGCGCTGAAAAGCAAACTCTTGGTATTGAGCTTGGATAAGGCTGATATCTTCTGTGGGTGTAGAGTAATAGTGGACTTTATCCATGATACAAAAAAGCTTGGTCAAATAGTCATCAATTTAACCAAGCTTATCTTCGTCATGCGTAATTGTCTTGTAAAAAACGATCAGTGTTACTGCTTAGCTCGTTTATTCTTTCTGTTGTTACGCAATCCATCAAAGCTAAATATAACCAGTGCTCCCCAAATAAAAGCAAATGTGATCGCTTTATCTGAGGTAAAGGTTTCGCCGTAAATCAGAACGGCCAACAAGAACATCAAGCTCGGGCCTATGTATTGGAAGAAACCGAGTGTCGATAGTTTTAAACGTGTTGCTGCACCCGTAAAGCACAGCAATGGAATGGTAGTAATAACGCCTGCAGCAACTAATAATAAGTTGAGCTGCATAGGATTCATTGAGAAATCCGAGGTCGGACTGTCTGCAATAAATAATAAGTAGGTAGCAGCAATAGGAAGCATCACTAAGGTCTCAATAAATAAGCCCGTTTGTGCCTCTAAGCTGACTTTTTTACGCAGTAGGCCATAGAAACCGAAACTGAAGGCTAGGGCAATCGCGACGATCGGTACTGAGCCAAACGCGATTAACTGTACTAATACGCCGATGGCAGCAAGAGTCACCGCGAACCATTGTAATTTACGCAAACGTTCGCCAAGGAAGAACATCCCAAGTAATACGTTAATCAACGGGTTGATGTAATACCCCAAACTGGCATCGAGCATATGGTTGGAATTCACTGCCCAGATAAAGATTAACCAGTTGGCACCCACCAAGATCGAAGTCACTACCAAATAAAGCATTTTTGGTTTTGAGGTTAAGGTGTCACGAACTTTGCGCCAGCTGCGGCCAATGTGTAGTAAGAAAGCGAGTAGAAAAAAGGACCAGACTACACGGTGGCTAAGGATCTCTAGCGGGGAGACGTCACTTAAGGATTTGAAATATATAGGGGCGATACCCCACATTGTGTAGGCACCAACTGCAAGTAAAACTCCTTGGCGCGTACGTTGTTGTTCTTCAGGGGTCATACAACTTTCTCTGGCACTGAGTGCTTATTAATAAGATTTATAAGAGAGTTGGTCAGTATAGGAGCGTTAACCCTTTTCACCTAACAATTTGCGGTTTAATTCGCCAGCGTTCCCCTCTACAATGTGCGCCTTGCTTGCGAATGATGCTGGCTGATTTTATACCTCGATTAGGAACCACAATGACCGCCACTCTGATTGCTGAGCAAATACCGACTCCCGCGAATGATGCGCAAAACATCTTACAAGATGTGTTTGGCTATCAAGACTTTCGTGATGGTCAGCAAGAGGTCATCGATCTTGCCGTTGAAGGTAAAGATAGCTTGGTTATTATGCCAACCGGCGGCGGTAAATCTTTGTGTTACCAAATCCCAGCGTTGGTTCGCGAAGGGCTAACTTTGGTTATCTCGCCACTTATCTCGTTGATGAAAGACCAAGTTGATCAGCTGAAAGCCAATGGTGTTGCTGCTGAGTGTATAAACTCGTCGATGCCAAGAGAGCAGTTGTTGAGCGTATTTAATCGTATGAACTCAGGGCAGCTTAAAATGATCTATGCCTCTCCTGAGCGAGTGTTGATGCGTGACTTTATCGAGCGCCTACAAGGTCTACCTCTTTCAATGATTGCAGTCGATGAAGCGCACTGTATTTCTCAATGGGGGCACGATTTCCGCCCTGAATACGCATCATTAGGCCAACTTAAACAGTATTTCCCGCATGTGCCTTATATGGCGCTGACGGCAACTGCCGACGATGCGACGCGTAAAGATATTATTTCGCGTTTGCAGCTGGTGGAGCCGCATACTTACTTGGGTAGCTTTGATCGCCCGAATATTCGCTACAACCTGGTTGAGAAACACAAGCCGGTGTCACAGGTGGTTCGTTACCTAGAAACACAGAAAGGCAATTGCGGCATCATCTATTGTGGTAGCCGAAAGAAAGTGGAAATGGTTACCGAGAAGCTGTGTAACAACGGTATTCGTGCTGCGGGTTATCACGCAGGCATGGACACTGATGAACGCGCTTACGTTCAAGATGCTTTCCAGCGTGATGATATTCAGATTGTTGTCGCGACCGTGGCCTTTGGTATGGGCATCAATAAACCCAATGTACGCTTTGTGGTGCACTTTGATATTCCACGTAATATCGAATCTTATTATCAAGAAACAGGCCGGGCAGGTCGTGATGGCTTACCCGCGGAAGCAATGATGCTGTTTGACCCTGCTGATATGGGGTGGCTGCGCCGAATGCTTGATGAAAAAGAAGAAGGCCCGCAAAAACAAGTTGAGATGCACAAGTTGAATGCGATGAGTGCCTTTGCTGAAGCGCAAACCTGTCGTCGTCAGGTGTTGCTCAACTACTTTGGTGAATATCGCGAGAAGCAATGTGGTAACTGCGATATCTGCCTGGATCCACCAAAACACTTTGATGCAACCCAAGAAGCGCAAAAGGCGTTATCTTGTGTTTATCGTGTTAATCAATCATTTGGTATGGGCTACGTGGTAGAAGTGATGCGTGGTATGCAGAACATTCGTGTTCGTGATAATGGTCACGACAAGTTATCTACTTACGGTATTGGTCGTGACCATAGCCATGATTATTGGATCAGCATCTTCCGTCAGTTGATTCACAAAGGCTTACTGTTCCAAAATATTACTCGTAACTCGACTTTACAGCTGACAGAAGAGGCTCGCCCGCTGCTGCGTGGTGAAATGCCTTTGGAGCTTGCTGTACCTCGTTTAGATACCGCGGTGCGTAATGCTAAATCAGATAAGCTGAGCAGTAAGAACTACGACAAGAAGCTATTTGCAAAACTGCGTAAGTTACGTAAGTCGATTGCTGATGAAGACAGTTTACCGCCATACGTGGTATTCAGTGATGCAACTCTAATTGATATGGCTGAAATCTTGCCAACATCCTACGGTGAGATGCTGGCAGTGAATGGTGTTGGTCAACGCAAACTCGATAAATACGCTGATCCATTCTTAGATTTGATTCAAGAACACATCACTACACACGGTTAATCGATGAGTTTGTAGAAGCGGCTAGCTTATAAGAACGGTTAGTTCATAGAAAAAGAATAAGGTTGATAGGGAAATGACAACACAAACAGAATTTGGGTTAAGAGAGTACTTGGCTGACGAAGGGCGTTTATTGATTACGTCTCCAAGTTTTGATTTTGATTCTTACGAAGTGTTAGGTGAAAAGCTGGTGGCGTTACTGTCAGCGTCTGTTGTCGAAAAACAATGGGATGCCGATATGCATTCTTGGTTGATTGATTTTGAAGACTGCCGGATGTTTTTAAAATCTGAACATTACAGTGAATCAATCTGGTTTGAGTCGTTAAACGCTGAAGAAAGCCGAGAAGAGTTTGATTACTTAGCGACGCTTTTCAAGCGCGGCTTCTAACTTTTGGCATGGTTTCTAACTTCAAGCGCGGTTTCTAATTTTAGGCATAGCACCTAAAACCTCGCTTAAAAAAACATAGCTTCTAACGCCATTCACCAATAAAAGTGAGAATAAACGTTTGCGTTTGTTCTCACCGTTGCAGCCAATATTGATTAATGTATAATCGCTCGCCGCTCAATAGAGCAATTTATAGATACATTTTTTAATTCACATTATTGGTAAGAGCTTTCTTGGTTTATTCGAAGAAATGACTCGATTTGGGTTCCCTCACCCCCAAACCAAACTAAAAAGGTACAGCATGAGTAACTTTACCCCTGCGCAACAGCGCAAAGCCCTAGCATTATTAGTTTTGTTCCATTTGGTCATTATTGCATCAAGCAACTATCTGGTTCAGCTCCCTTTTACCGTCTTCGGTATGCACACCACTTGGGGTGCTTTCACTTTCCCGTTTATCTTCTTAGCGACTGACCTGACCGTACGCATTTTTGGCGCGCAGCTTGCTCGTAAAATCATTTTCTTAGTGATGTTACCTGCACTGGCCGTTTCCTATTTATTGTCTGTCGTGTTCTTTGAAGGCTCATTTCAAGGCTTTAGCCAACTAGGCGAGTTTAACTTATTTGTTGCACGTATCGCTGCGGCGAGCTTCATGGCTTACTTGCTTGGTCAGATCTTGGATGTGCATGTTTTCAACCGTCTACGTCAGCTTAAACAATGGTGGGTAGCACCAACTTGTTCAACTCTATTCGGTAATGCGCTGGATACTGTCGCTTTCTTTGCGATTGCTTTTTACCAAAGCCCAGATCCATTTATGGCTGAGCATTGGACTGAGATTGCGTTGGTTGATTACGGCTTCAAACTTATCATTAGCTTAGGTCTGTTTGTTCCTATGTACGGTGTGCTTCTAAATTACGTCGTTAAAAAGCTAACTGCTGTAAATCCAGACTTCAAAGCAACCGGTGTTAATGCGTAAATCTTAGTAGTTGGTTCATTACGTTAAGCGTTAATGGTACAGATAAGAAAAAGCCCAAGTTAGTGAACTAACTTGGGCTTTTTTTATTTCTAGCGTCAGATGATTAATATCAGAGGCACTCTATGTTTAGCGGCCAACCGATATCAGTTTGACGGTTCGACTCGATTTCTAATTCAGCAGCCGTCAATGGGTTGGCTTCTAACCATTGCTTAGACAGGTTTAATGTTAGCTTGTCATCTTGTGCCGTTAACTTCACTTGAGCTACAAGATCAGGGCTACGGCGATGGGTTAACAAAATGGCTAAGCGCAGAATACGTAAAATACGTTTGCTGCTAGTACCTGATACTGCGTGTTGCTCTGGCAGTGATGTCAGCTGTTCGCGGTAGCGGCGTACAAGTTCACCTAGATAGTGTTTTTGAGCACGTGTAAAACCGGGTAAATCCAAGTTTTGTAATAAATACGCGCTGTGTTCGCCACCTTTTTTGAAATCGATGGTTAAACCAATCTCATGCAGTTTAGCTGCGGTTTGCAAAAGAATTCCCGCCTGAGGTTCTGATACCCATGCATCAGCGCCCGCTTGTTCAAATAGAGATTGTGCTAACGATGCGACTTGCTCACCGTAAGTAACATCCATTTGGTAGCGAGACTGAACGCTAGCTACGGTACGAGCTCGAATATCTTCTTGGCGTAATTCATCGACCATCTCATAAGCAAGGCCTTCACGTAGTGCTCCGCCTGCAAGGGTCATTGAGTCAATCTCAAGTAGCTCAAAGATAGCAATCAGAATAGATAGGCCACTCGGGAACACTAATGCTCGCTCCAGTGTGAGTCCTTCTATTTCTAGCTCTTCGAGCCTTTCTGTTGCCATTGCTTGTTTTTGGAGGCGTTTGAGCTTGGTGTGAGTGATTACCTCATCCATACCTTGTGCCAACATGATTTCTTGCAAAGCTTGAACGGTACCACTTGCACCAACACAGACATCCCATCCGATATCAGTGTAGCTATCAAGGATTGGCGCCAAGGTTGATTTTGCAGCTTCAATAGCATTGTCGAAGTTGGTTGCGGTCAATTGGCGATCTTTAAAGTGACGCTCAAGCCAAGTAACACACCCCATTTTTAAGCTGGTTAACGCTTTTGCTGAGAAACCTTCACCGATGATCATCTCGGTACTTGCACCACCAATATCAACCACCAAGCGGCGGCCACTGCCTCCAGAAGTGTGCGCAACACCTTTATAGATAGTCGCAGCCTCTTCTTCACCAGAGATAACATTGATGTCGTAACCGAGTATTTGGTTCGCTTTCTCTAGAAAGATATCCACATTTGTTGCAGTACGCAGAGTCGCGGTACCGACAATGCGGATATTTTCTTTAGGAATGTCTTGCAGTCGCTCTGCAAAGAGACTCAAACAGTCCCAGCCTCGCTGCATGGCTTCATTACTAAGCGCGTTATGTTCATCTAAGCCTGCAGCCAAACGAACTTTACGTTTAATTTTTGCCATGGTCTGTACGCTGCCATCAATATGACGCACAACGAGCATATGAAAACTGTTCGACCCGAGGTCGATTGCAGCGAAAAGCGGAGGTGACACTGTTTGACTCATAAGCGACTAAGCTTCCTTGTTATGACGCGGTTGGCGTGGGCGACGGTTTTGATTTGGTTTACGGTTACCGTTACGTGGGCCATTGTTATTTGAGCGACGCTGCTGCGGGTTACGCGGACGTAAACGCAGTGGTGCTGGTAGATCGTCCATTAATGCCGTTGCATCATAGTCAGAAACTGGAATCGCGTGTTCGATGTATTCTTCAATCGGAGGAAGATTGATTGCGTAATCTTCACAAGCGAAACTAATTGAATGACCACTTTCACCAGCACGGCCTGTACGGCCAATACGGTGAACATAATCTTCACAATCATCAGGTAGATCGAAGTTGAATACGTGTGTTACTTGAGGGATATGTAAACCACGAGCAGCAACATCCGTTGCAACCAACAGGTCAACTTCACCTTGAGTGAACTGCTCAAGAATCTTTTCACGTTTCTTCTGCGGAACATCACCGTTAAGCAGGCCTACACGGTGTCCGTCGGCTGCTAGGTGGCCCCAAACCGACTCACACTTATGCTTCGTGTTAGCGAAGATAATTGCGCGATCTGGCCATTCTTCTTCAATCAACGTTTGTAGCAGTGCCATTTTGTGTTCATTTGAAGGGTAGAATAATTCTTCTTGAATACGGTGGCCTGTTTTACGCTCTGGCTCAACAACAACATGCTCTGGGTTGTGCATGTGTTCGAACGCAAGTTCTTGTACGCGGTAAGACAGCGTCGCAGAGAACAGCATGTTCAAGCGATCTTTAGGTTCTGGCATGCGACGGAACAAGAAGCGGATGTCTTTAATGAAGCCCAGATCAAACATACGGTCGGCTTCATCAAGCACAACAGCTTGAATGTGGTTAAGGTTGAAAACCTTCTGTTTGTAGAAATCGATGATACGGCCTGTAGTACCAATTAAGATATCTGCGCCTTCTTCGATTTTACCCTGTTGCTTATCGTAGCTTTCGCCGCCGTAAGCAAGTGCTGCTTTGATACCAGTGCTTGCGACTAGAGAATCAGCATCGTTGTAGATCTGAATCGCGAGTTCACGCGTAGGTGCCATAATAATCGCACGTGGCTGGTTAGGCTTACGCCCTTCATGCTCAGGTGTTTTTAGCAGGTGGTTAAAAGTAGCAGTGAGAAACGCAAGCGTTTTACCAGTACCCGTTTGGGCCTGGCCTGCAATGTCTTGGCCGGTGAGCAGTACCGGGAGCGCCAAGGCTTGGATAGGGGTACAGTAATCGAACCCTTTTTTCTCCAATCCTTCAATGACTTGCGGGAGTAAATCCAAGTCGGCGAACTTTTGCTCTGTGATATGCGTCTTTTTCATTGCTATAGAATATCAGCTTAAGCTTGCAATACGAAAGTAAATACATTCCAATAGGGCATCTATTTACTGGTTATCATCCAACCAGTTCTAAAAAATACATTGGAGTGGAAGATGAGTGATAAGATTTTGCAGCTAACTGATGACGGTTTTGATAACGATGTAATCAACGCTGCAGGCCCGGTTCTTGTTGATTTTTGGGCTGAATGGTGTGGTCCTTGTAAGATGATCGCTCCGATTCTTGATGAAATCGCAGACGAGTACGAAGGCAAACTCACTATCGGTAAATTAAATATCGACCAAAACGCAGGCACTCCACCGAAATTTGGTATTCGCGGTATTCCAACGTTACTTCTTTTTAAAGATGGTGGCGTAGCAGCAACTAAAGTTGGTGCATTGTCTAAAACTCAACTTAAAGAGTTCCTAGACGCTAACCTATAATCAGGTGAGCATTTGAAAAGAAACCGCGCAGTTAACAGATGCGCGGTTTTGTTTTTTCTAAGCTATGGACTAGTCTTAGTTTTAGTGCTAATTTATCGCACGTTAATTGAACAAATTCTCTTCTTGGTCGAGCCTGTGACCAAATCCTTCTTAACTTAAGAAAACAGATCCTATTTTGACTAAACAAACTTCCACCACTATGAATCTTACTGAACTGAAGAACAGACCAGTGTCTGAACTTGTTAAACTTAGCGAAAGCCTAGGTCTTGAAAATCAAGCTCGTCTAAGAAAGCAAGACATTATCTTCTCCATCCTTAAAGCGCATGCAAAAAGTGGTGAAGACATCTTTGGTGATGGTGTTCTAGAAATTCTTCAAGACGGTTTTGGCTTCCTACGTAGCGGCGACAGCTCATACCTTGCTGGCCCTGATGATATTTACGTATCACCGAGCCAGATTCGTCGTTTTAACCTACGCACGGGTGACTCTATCGGCGGTAAAATCCGTCCACCTAAAGATGGCGAACGTTACTTTGCTCTGCTTAAAGTAAATACGGTTAACTACGATAAACCAGACAACGCTCGTAACAAGATCCTTTTTGAAAACCTGACTCCTCTTCACGCCAACGAACGTATGGTGATGGAAGCTGGTAATGGTGCGACAGAAGATATCACGGCACGAATTCTTGACCTAGCTTCACCAATCGGTAAAGGTCAGCGTGGTCTTATTGTTGCTCCGCCTAAAGCGGGTAAAACAATGCTTTTGCAAAATATTGCCCAAAGCATTGCTCGTAACCATCCTGAGTGTGAACTAATGGTTCTACTTATCGATGAGCGTCCAGAAGAAGTAACAGAAATGCAGCGCCTAGTTAAAGGCGAAGTAATCGCATCAACTTTTGATGAGCCAGCATCTCGCCACGTACAAGTAGCAGAAATGGTAATCGAGAAGGCGAAGCGTCTTGTTGAACACAAGAAAGATGTGGTTATCCTACTGGACTCAATCACTCGTCTAGCTCGTGCTTACAACACTGTTATTCCTTCATCAGGTAAAGTTCTTACTGGTGGTGTTGATGCGAATGCTCTACATCGTCCAAAACGTTTCTTCGGTGCGGCACGTAACGTAGAAGAAGGCGGTAGCTTAACTATCATCGCAACAGCACTGGTTGATACTGGTTCTAAGATGGATGAAGTAATCTACGAAGAATTTAAAGGTACAGGTAACATGGAACTGCACCTAAACCGTAAGATTGCAGAAAAACGTGTATTCCCAGCGATTGATTTCAACCGCTCAGGTACTCGTCGTGAAGAGCTGCTTACTAAGAGCGATGAACTACAGAAGATGTGGATCCTGCGTAAGATTGTTCACCCTATGGGCGAAACTGATGCAATGGAATTCCTTATCGACAAGTTAGCAATGACTAAAACGAACGATGAGTTCTTTGACGCAATGCGTCGTCAGTAATCTTGACTCGTTTATAGTTGTTAAAAAGCGCTGCCTTCGGGTGGCGCTTTTTATTTGCATTTTACAGCGCTAGCTTGCAGAATGACAAAAAGTGTTAAAAGGAAGTTAAAATGCAACATGGACTGTTGTCATCATTACTCCTGTCTACTTCACTGTTACTTTCACCGGTTGGTATGATTTATGCCACCGAGATGTCTCCACATACAGTAGAGTCTTGGCTTGAGAATGATCAAGTAAAACTGAAAACTGCTGAATTACTCGAGCTTGTTGTGCGTGATGAAGTTAATTCTCTACGCTTTGCGCTTGAGCGCCTGACATTTCCCCAACAAGAGGTGGCTCGTTACCAACTCTTGAAAAAACTCGAACAACAAAAAATCGTACTTACTCCTAAGATGTCTATCTTCATTGAGCAGCAACTCGCTATCACACCGACTTATCAAGTTCTGGAACGCGGGGATGGCTATGAGTTTACGGTACCTGCTTTTAATTACCCTTCGATTGCCAACCGTTTAATCAAGCAGTGGCACCAAGACCAAAAGACATTGGTGTTTGTGCTAGATGCTGAGAAGCAAGATCTTGATTTGAAAACGTGGCTGTCGGGCTCTGAACATCAAGTGCAAACTCGAGAGGCTCTATTAATCAGAGAGCTAGACAGTTTATCGCCCGAGGCTGTGGACTATCTAACGAAGCAGCTGACTAAATCTTCCATTGTGAGTTGGTTACCTTCAACTGAGGTAGTGGTTCGATTAGCTCAGGTTAGTGAAGATCCAGAGGTCTATAAGATTTTATGGCGTATGAAGGCAGATTATAGCAGCCAAGCTGAGTTAGTACGTCTTGCTGAAACCAAACAAACGTTCGCTCTTGAACAGGTTATGGCTGCGACCAAAAACCCTCGATTGAAAGACGAAGCCATCACATTGCTGACAAAGGTCAACCCGTTGTCGGATGAGGTTAAACAGTTTCTTGTCTCTCGAATGGCGATTGCCGATGAAGCACCATTAGTTGCTCGTGAATTGGCAAAACAAGGTCATACACGTTGGTTGCAAGACCTAGTGAATGATAACCCTCAGGTTAAGAGTTCTTTGATTGAGCAAGCCTTACCGTAAAGTGGATTTTGCCTCTCAATAACCTTACTAAAAAGGGGGATCTCAGTGTCACCCTTTTTGATATACTGAGTGCAGAATAATCAGCATGTAGAAGTCCTATGAGTTTTAAAGATTTACGTGATTTTATCGACCATCTTGAAAATATTGGTCAGTTGAAACGCATTTCTCACCCTGTCGATCCAGATTACGAAATGACCGAGATTAGCGACCGTACTCTACGTGCTGGTGGCCCTGCTTTGTTATTTGAAAACCCAATAGGCTATGACATGCCTGTTTTGACCAACTTATTTGGAACACCTAACCGTGTTGCTATTGGTATGGGCCGTCAAGAAGTCAAAGAGTTACGTGAAGTGGGTAAGTTACTTGCCTACCTTAAAGAACCTGAGCCACCAAAGGGCTTTAAAGACGCTCTTGATAAGCTGCCTGTGTTTAAGCAAGTCTTAAACATGCCGGCTAAACGCCTTCGCAAAGCGGCTTGCCAACAAGTTGTATGGCAAGGCGATGACGTCGACCTAGATAAAATTCCCGTGATGAGCTGTTGGGCGGACGATGTCGCGCCATTGCTAACATGGGGTTTAACGGTTACTCGTGGCCCGAACAAAAAACGCCAAAACTTAGGCATCTATCGCCAACAAAAGATCGGTAAAAACAAAGTTATCATGCGTTGGTTAGCTCACCGTGGTGGAGCGCTTGATCTACGTGACTGGATGGAAACTAACCCAGGTAAACCATTTCCGGTATCTGTAGCGTTTGGCGCCGATCCTGCAACGATTCTTGGCGCGGTTACACCAGTACCTGATACGTTATCTGAATACGCGTTTGCTGGTTTACTACGTGGTAGTAAAACTGAGGTGGTTAAGTCTGTGAGTAATGACCTCGACGTCCCAGCAAGTGCTGAAATCGTGATGGAAGGTTACATTGACCCTAATGAGTTCGCAGATGAAGGACCATATGGAGATCATACCGGCTATTACAATGAGAAAGAAAAGCACCATGTGTTTACGATTACTCATGTCACCATGCGTGAGAATCCAATCTATCACAGTACCTATACAGGGCGTCCACCAGATGAACCAGCAGTATTAGGAGTGGCACTCAATGAAGTGTTTGTTCCTATTCTACAAAAGCAGTTCCCAGAGATAGAAGACTTTTACTTACCACCGGAAGGTTGTTCATACCGAATGGCAGTAGTGACCATGAAGAAGCAATACCCAGGTCACGCTAAACGAGTGATGATGGGAGTATGGTCTTTCTTACGCCAGTTTATGTACACTAAATTTGTCTTGGTATGCGATGAAGACGTCAATGCTCGAGACTGGTCACAAGTCACAGCAGCCATGTGTAAGCATATGGATCCGTCACGTGATAGCTTAATGATAGAAAATACACCTATCGATTCGCTAGATTTTGCCTCTCCAGTGGTCGGCTTAGGTTCTAAAATGGGCTTAGACATTACTAAGAAGTGGGATGCTGAGTTAGCGCTGTCGCCAGATGTAGAAGCAACGCCTGCAAATAGCGAACATATAGAAGGTAGCTTAGCTGAGTTAACCAAAGCTTTACCCGAAATTATAGATATTCACTTACAGAACGACAACGCTAGTATGGTTGTGGTGTCTATCGATAAGAAAGCGGTAGGTAATGGTAAGAAAATCATGGAAGCGGTTTGGTCTCAGTTCGATGAGAACAAGTTTGTTATTGTGTGTGATGGTGACGTTAATGTGAGTGACTGGAATGACATTATCTGGGCAGTGACCACTAGAATGGATCCTGAAAGAGATACGTCATTCCTACAGAATGAGACAGGACACTCCAAAATGGGGCTAGATGCGACCAATAAATTGGAAGGTGAGTGTCTTCGTGAATGGGGCGTTCCAATCACAAAAGATCCTGAGCTCGTCAAAAAGATTGATAGCATTTGGGAACAGCTAGGAATTTCATGAGCTACCAAGTAGTCTTATATCCAGAAAACATCAGTTTCACAGTAGAGAAAGGGCAAACGATCTTGGATGCTGCGCTCAACAGCAATATCAATTTCCCAAATCGTTGCCAAGTTGGTGCATGCGCTATGTGTATGTGCAAAAAATTAGAAGGGCAAGTGAGTTACCACCTTGAACCCATGCTCACAGAGAAAGAGCAGCAACAAGGTTGGGTTTTTGCTTGCCAAGCATTTGCAGAAAGTAATTTAGTTCTAACCTTTGCCGATTAAGGGTTAGTAAGAGGAAGAACATGACTATTAAATGTAAAGTGAAGTCTATCGAGCCTTTGGCTTGTAATACTTACCAGATCCTACTCCACCCAGAAACGCCGGTAGCTTTTAAAGCTGGCCAATACTTAATGGTTGAAATGGGCGAAAAAGATAAGCGTCCATTTTCTATTGCAAGTAGCCCTTGTCGACACGAAGGTGAACTTGAGTTACACATTGGTGCGGCTGAGCACAATGCTTATGCTTCAGAAGTCGTTGAAGCAATGAAAAAAGCACAAGCAGAAGATAGCGACATTGCTATTGATGCTCCGCACGGTGATGCGTGGGTTAAAGAAGAAAGCGATCGTCCTCTGTTACTCATTGCTGGTGGTACTGGTTTTAGCTATGTGCGCTCTATTCTCGATCACTGCATCGCGCAGAACAGTAAAAAAGAGATCCATCTATACTGGGGCGCAAAAGATGAGTGCCAGCTGTATGCAAAAGAAGAACTTTTCGATATTGCAGAAAAACATAGCAATGTACACTTTGTACCAGTAGTAGAAGAAGCTCCTGAAGTTTGGCATGGCCAAACTGGTAATGTGCTTGAAGCAATTACTCAAAGTTTCGAATCATTAGCTGATTTCGATATCTATATTGCAGGCCGCTTTGAAATGGCAGGTGCAGCAAGAGAGCTATTTACGCAAAATAAAGAAGCAAAACGTGACCATATGTACGCTGATGCTTACGCTTTTATCTAAGAATTCTCTTAAGTTTTGAGTGAAAAGAGAGCAGAAATGCTCTCTTTTTTCTGTTTAGGTGAACTATTAGGCAGTTAAGCTCTATTTATTCATTTTTCATGAAAAAGTAGTTGCTAAGCTGAGAGGGTTCCCTATAATGCGACACCACTGAGACGGCAGATGCCACAAGGCTTCAGCAAGAATCAGTCAGACGGAAAGCGACAAAAATTAATTTTCAAATAGTGTTTGACACTGAATGTTAATTCGCTAGAATGGCCGTCCACTTCGAGGGGCTCCTTACTTAAAAGGAACGCTCAACAAGTGAAGCTCTTTAACAATTTAAACCTATCAATCTGTGTGGGCACTCGTTGATGAATATCAAAACGTTATTGGTTCTTTTTCGAAAGAGCGTAATAACAGTTACTTCGGTAACAAACTTGATTTCAATGAACTGAGTGACCAATACGTTTAACTACTTGTAGTTATTCGGCACAGTCAATTCATTACCATTCTGTTGGAATGGTAATAGCTTTAGAATTACATGTTCATTTTCGAATGAATATTAGTTTTGAAGTCAGTATTCGTTGAGTCACAAAATCTTAAATTGAAGAGTTT
>NZ_CAWQUW010000029.1:0-31722 GCF_963898195.1 Vibrio sp. L3-7
TCTACAGCGGCGACGACCTGTAATTTAAAGCCTAGTGTGTAATCACGCTGAGTGCGCTTAACGTAGGTATTATTTGAAGTAGTCATAATTCGTCCTCAATGTGTAAACACATTTCAGGACGGGACATACAGATACAAAAAAGCCCCGCATAAAGCGAGGCTTAAAATATCTTTCAACAAACATCAATTTACAGAGGCTAAATCGCGTTCATCAAATAGCTCTGTAGTTAACGCAGACCGTGCAAAAATTCATGTCGCGTTGCTGGGTTTGATCTAAAAATACCACCCAATGCTGTTGTTGTCGTTTCGCTGGTTGCATCCATAACACCACGTGATTTCACACAGTAGTGAACGGCATCCAAAGTTACAGCAACATCATCCGTTTCTAACAACGTTTGCAGAGCAACAAGGATTTGCTGCGTCATGCGCTCTTGAACTTGAGGACGTTGAGCAAAGAATCGAACGATTCGGTTGATCTTCGAAAGACCAATGATTTTACCTTGCGGAATGTAAGCCACTGCGGCTTTACCATCAATGGTTACTAAGTGATGTTCACATGTACTGGTTACGGTAATGTCTTTAACACGTACCATTTCACGAACACCCATCTTGTTTTCAATTACGGTAATTTTTGGGAAATTGGCGTAATCCAAACCAGAGAAAATTTCATCCACATACATTTTTGCAATACGTTGTGGTGTTTCTTCCAGACTGTCGTCCGCAAGATCAAGTTCAAGGAGAGTTAGAATCTCACGCATGTGATGTTCGATTCGTTCCTTTTTCTCTTCTCGGCTAACCTGGTTAGGACGCATTGGTGTCTCTAATCCACGGCTTGCTAGCGCATCTTTAACCAACTTCGCTGATTCGCTAAGACCTGGCATTGAACTTCCTCTTCTATTACCCCTTTTGGATGGCAAACAAGGATACTCGGAATTTTGAATAAATACACCCATATTTTAAGGGAGGTCATTATTTACGGGGCTTAAACTATGCTAAAGTGGCCTCAATTTCGTTGGCTAGTTTTCATAAACTCCGTAAAGCCAACCACCAAATCAAAATAATAACGATCAAAGGATTTCAATTATGGGCTGTTGCGATGCTCCGGGTTTAATGCCAATTGAAGAAGCACTAGATAAGCTGCTATCACCAATCAAACCAATCCAAACGACATTGTCTCTACCTCTTGCTGATGCATTAGGTTATGTACTTGCTGAAGACATTCTATCCCCAATTTTTGTTCCTCCTTTTGATAATTCAGCAATGGATGGGTACGCGCTACGTTTAGCAGACCTAGAAAACAGTAAAGTACTGCCATTGGCAGGCAAATCCTTTGCGGGTCAACCATTTGAAGGTGAATGGCCAGCAAACACTTCTATTCGCATTATGACAGGCGCAAAGATCCCAGAGGGTTGTGATGCGGTCATCATGCAAGAAAACACCCGAGAAACGGCTGCTGGCATTGAGATTCAGCAAGAAGACATCAAACTGAACAACAATATTCGCCCTACCGGTGACGACATCAAACAAGGTGATATCGTTCTTAGCCGTGGTGAACGTTTAACACCCCGTGATATTCCGATGATCGCTTCATTGGGTGTTAGTCACATAACTGTATTACACAAACCTAAAGTCGCTTTCTTCTCGACTGGCGATGAGCTAAAGCCATTAGGTCAGCCTCTTGAAGATGGTCAGATCTACGACAGCAACCGCTATGGTATTAAACCGCTGATCGAAGCATTTGGTTGCGAAGCGATCGACCTAGGCATCATTCCAGATTGCCCTGCAACACTTAAAGAAACGTTCGAGAAAGCTCAAGAAATAGCAGACGTTGTGGTGACTTCTGGCGGAGTGAGTGTTGGTGAAGCGGATTACACTAAAGACATCCTTGAGGAACTAGGCCAAATCGGCTTCTGGAAGCTAGCAATCAAACCGGGCAAACCGTTCGCATTTGGTGAATTGGATAATGCCTGGTTCTGTGGCCTACCGGGCAACCCAGTATCAGCAATAATGACAATGTATGTATTGGTTCAACCGATGCTGGCAAAACTTGCAGGTCACACAGCATGGACAGCACCAGAATCAATTCCTGCTACAACTAAATCAGCATTCAAAAAAGGCCCTGGACGCACAGATTACCAACGAGGTATCTACACCATTGAAAACGGTCAGTTTGTAGTAGAAACCACAGGTAACCAAAGTTCAGGAGCATTCCGCTCAATGAGCCTAGCAAACTGCTTTGTGGTACTTGAGCGTGAACGTGGTCGTGTAGAAGTGGGCGAAACAGTCCAAATTCAGCTGTTTAACTCAACACTGTACTAACGAGGCTAGCTGATGGAAATATTGTCCGATGCAGAGATGCTTCGTTATAACCGCCAAATCATCCTTAAGCAGTTTGATTTTGAAGGCCAAGAAGCGCTGAAACAAGGCTCGATATTGGTGTTGGGCGCAGGAGGTTTAGGCTGCGCATCCGCTCAATACCTCGCTACTGCTGGCATTGGTAAATTGACGCTCATCGACGATGATGTTGTCGAGCTGTCTAACTTACAGCGACAAGTCCTTCACACTGATGCCGATATTGGCAAGAAGAAAGTAGATTCAGCGGCGGAATCTTTGCAGACGCTAAATCCGCATCTTGTTATTAAAACCGTAGATCACAGGCTAGATGACCAAGCGCTTGAAAAGCTTATTGAAGCGCACTCTCTTGTTCTTGATGCGAGTGACAACGTTGAGACGCGCAATCAATTGAACCGCTTGTGCTACACATCAAAAACACCACTTGTATCGGGCGCTGCTATTCGCATGGAAGGTCAGATTAGCGTATTCACCTATGAAGATCCTGATGCACCCTGTTACCAGTGTTTAAGCGCACTATTTGGTAACGCAGCACTGAGTTGTGTTGAAGCAGGCGTTATGGCTCCCGTTGTCGGTATGGTAGGCGCAGCTCAAGCATTAGAAGCTATTAAAGTTATCGCCAAGCTTGGTCAACCCAAACAAGGTAAGTTGCTTATCCTAGACGCGATGTCACACAGTTGGCGTGAGATGAATCTAATGAAAATGCCGAGCTGTTCGGTGTGTGGATAGCCAATCTGGCTCTCGACCTATTTTCTAAATATCTAAGTTTAAGGGCCAAGCTTTAAGCTGATAGCTCATAGCTCATAGCTTTAGAACTAAGTTTGAAACCTAAACTTTGAAAACTAGAATTTAACAACTGAGCTTTAAAAACTATGCCTTGACGCCAAGTCAGGGCTTTTTTGTGCCTAAAATTAGGGACACGAATCTACTTTATCAATTTGAAATAATACATGGCAGATTGATTTCATTTGAATTCTCATTTTGAGAAAATAACAAAAGCAGGGTCACAATAAAATAAAATCAATAATAATCAGTAACTTATAATTGGCACGTAACTTGATTAAGTATCTATATCTTCCATGACAAGGATGTAGATATGAGAATTACAACGTTAAGTTTGCTATTAAGCGCGCCTTTAGTCGCCAATGCCGCACCATTTGATACCTGCCCGAGCAAGGCTTACCTGTTTCAGTCCACCCCCGTGCAAGTATGGAGTGTGAATTTAGTTACCGGTTCAACCACTCTATTAGAAGACGATACCGGTATGAATGCCAATATCAACGGCGTCGGTTTCGATTTCGAAGACAGATATATTTACGGTTATGACACCACTAACAAGCGCCTCGTTCGCCTTGGGCAAGATTTCCAAGCAGAAGTAATTAACACCAGTGGTTTACCAACCGATCACACCTTCTTTGTAGGTGACGTTTATGAACACGTCTACTACCTATACCGCAAGAATAAAGGCTTGTTCACAGTTGATCTCTCACCTTTGGATGACAATCCAAACGCAACAGTAACCGTAAACAAGATCGTGGGTAGCCCTGCATCCGTCAACTTAACTGACTTTGCTTTCCACCCAAGTGATGGTTCTCTGTATGGTATCGATAACTCGTCAGGTGGTTTATACCAATTCAACCCTACTACAGGTGCGGAAACCTATATAGGCGACACTGGTGAACTCGGAACTTTTGGTGCAGGTTATTTTGATGTAAATGGCTACTACTACGTATCGAGAAACCAAGACGGTAAGATCTACCGTATTAATTTATCCTCTGATAACGCTGCAAACATCACCGCAGGTATCGTTCCAGCAATAGAGTTTGTTTCCAATGGTCCAGCTTCCGGCCAAAACGATGGTGCTCGCTGTGCTAATGCACCAGTTGTTGATGAAGACTCAAATATCGACTTTGGTGATGCACCTGATAGCTACCTTACGCTACTGGCAAGTAACGGGCCTCGACACGAGTTAGATGGCATCACATGGCTTGGCACAACGCCACCAGATGCTGACTTAGATGGTTATGTTACGCCACAATCAGATGAAACCGTCGGCATAGATGATGAGTGGGCGAATGGCGGTATTGGTTTCGTTACCGCGCTAGAAGCAGGTTTAGATTCAAAAGTGATCATCGAAGCATCTACATCAGGTTACCTATCGGCTTGGATTGATTGGAACCAAGATGGCAGCTTTGATGGACCTAATGAGCAAGTATTCACAGACTATGCGTTGACTGGCGGAGAGAACGAATTGTTCTTAAACGTGGATATCAATGCATTAACCGGAACAACGTGGGCTCGATTCAGATTCAGTCAACAAACCAACCTAAGTTACTTCGGAGGCTCAACTTCTGGTGAGGTTGTAGATATTCAAGTTGATGTTCTAAATGACGGTGCAACAGCTCGTTACTTCCCAAGCGCTTCTGGTTACGCAACTCTCGCTTATGAAGATAACTGGCCTTATAAGGCTGACTACGACATGAATGACGCTGTGATCAAGTATCGTATCACCGAGATCCTCAAAGACGGAAAAGTCGTAAAATCAACCATCGACGGGCGTTTGGCCGCAGTCGGAGCTTCATACAAAAATGGCTTTGCCGTTCGCTTACCAAACTTAGCTTCAGAGTTAGTCAACAGTTCAGGCTCATACATGAAACACAATGGGACTTTCACCAGTCTGGATCTAGAAGCTGAACGAAGCGAGGCTATCTTTGTAATCACCGACAACCTCAGTGACAAAATTGACACCGATTGTACTTTCTATCGAACCAGTAACGGTTGTAAGGAAAGTGAGCAATTCTCTTTCCAAATAGGTATTACGTTAACTGGAACTGGCGTTGACACTGGAAGTTGGACAGACATGCCATACGACCCGTTTATTTTTGCTACACCCGGTCACTACCACGGTGAAAACCTACCTCTACATCCAGGTCGTAGCTGGGAAGTTCACTTACCAGACCAAGCACCAACAGAAGCTTTCGATACCGTTAACCTATTCAATACTGGTTTAGGTGTTGATGACAGTGACCCTGCAACAGGTAAGTACTTTAAAACTGCAAATAATCACCCTTGGGCGTTACTCATTACATCTGACACAGAATGGGAATGGCCACTTGAATACGTAGATATTGTTACGGCTTACCCAAACTTTGCTAACTTTGCCGAGTCTGGTGGTACTCAATCAACAGATTGGTTCCAAACACCTGCCGCTGACCAATGTTACTTGCCTTAGGAGAATGATTATGAACATATCTATTAAAAATACAGTAACGCTTGGTCATGATATTTCGAGCAAAGAGCAAGTAACTTGTACTCAAAATAAGGCTCCATCACTGCATAGTGGGTTAGCAAAATCAGTCCAATTAGCATTATTGCTTACTCCATTAGTACTCGTTGGTTGTGGCGGCGGAGGAGGCGGTGGCGGCTCATCAGCATCAAGTCCTTCACCTTCAACACCGGTCGTTTCGACACCTGGAGTAACAACGCCGTCGACGCCAACCGTCGTATCAGCACCGGTATCAACGCCCACACAGGTGACAACAGCAAGTTCAAATGGACCACAAGCGTATAAAATGGATGAGTTGGTTGTCCCTGATGGATTCGATTACAACTCTGTCGACCAGTTCGACTTAAATATCGATATCAGCAATATATCAACAGAAAGATCTTTCGTTTCAGTTTACAGCCGCTTTACTACAAGAGCTGACTCGACTTTTAAACCTGATTATTCAAGTAAGGTGCTTGCAGGGCCTTTAGATAATGGAGTGTTCGCATCGAATTTTTCAGCGCCATTAAGCGAAGAAACCTTGTTAATTGAGATATGGTTTTACGATGGCCAATCGCCGCTACAACAAGTGGTAGCAAGCAGTGGTTCACAAATTACGTGGTAATAGACTAACTTTGGACATTAGAATTAAGTTCCAAAGTTAGTGACAAACCAAAATTGATTAACTCAAAAGTGAGCAGCAATGCTCACTTTTTATTGGGTGCGATTTCAACTTTCATCGTTAGTCGAGTTCCTTTAATAACAAGTCTGCCTTATCTTTTAAAGATAACCTTCAAAAACTTAATCTCATGAAACAGCTAAAAATAGGTCTAATTATTTTGATGTGTGGTGCGGGCTTATTGTTAGCTCTCGCTTATTTCCCTATGACATCTGAAACTGGACAACGAATTCAAGCCAAAGTGATATCTAACACGTTGACTCAATCCTTGGATGGGCACAGGCGTTATCTCACCGTTCAAACGCAAGACCATCAAGTATTTCGCGTTTCCATCGCACCAACTATAGACTGCCCTATTGATTCTACAGTCGCGCTTGATACATTAAGCAATCAAATAACCGGGCTAAACAGCTACCAGTTTGTCCGCTGTCATGCTGCACAGTAGTACTGGATATAACAGCAGTCATAGCCAACACACTGTATTCGCTAAAACAACAAGAATGGATATAACAATAATGAATCAGCCACTCATCTCACCAGAACAACTTCAACAACGTTTGCTAGAAAACCATTCGCTCGAAAGTCATCCGCTAAAAAGCGACCTAATCATCTTAGACGCCAGTATCGAGTTTCAAATTCCAAGTGAATCAGAAAAGATCAAAGGACAAATGATTCCTAGTGCGATTCGTTTTGATTACGACAAAGACTTCTGTAACAAACACACCCTGCTTCCTCATATGTTTCCGACAGAAAACCACTTCAACGCGCGCGCACAAGAAATTGGTATCAACCAAGACAGTACGATAGTGGTTTACGATAATTCAGGAACCTTTGCGTCCCCTCGTGCGTGGTGGATGTTTATGGCGATGGGACACAACAATGTTTACATCTTAGATGGCGGCTTACCTGCTTGGATAGAAGCCGGTTACGCAACGGATACTAACTATAAAGCAGACGCACCAATTGGGAATTTTGAAGGCAAGATTCAAGACAACTACTTTGTCAATGCTCAGCAAACCCAAAGCTACTCCGATAACAAAAGCGCAAATATTTTGGATGCACGCTCGCAAGCACGTTTCGATTCTGAAGTGCCCGAGCCACGTGAAGGCTTACGCAGCGGCCACATTCCTAACTCGGTTTGCCTGCCATTTGCACAAGTACTAAATGCAGGTAAGTTGAAGTCTAAGAACGAGCTTATCGACATCTTTTCAACGTTAGACTTAAACCCTTCTCAACCCATGTTCTTCAGCTGTGGTTCTGGCGTGACCGCTTGTATCATTTTATTGGCGGCTAAACTTGCTGGATACTCAGGTGAAATGGGTGTTTACGATGGCTCATGGACTGAATGGGGCGCCAATGAACAACTGCCGATAGCGGTCACTCATAAGTAATTCAACTTCGTTTACTGCCACTGTTGGAATATACTACGCGCGAATTAAGAGTTTACTCATAATGAGATTTACCACCTCATAAAGTAAGCTCTTTGTTATTTTTAGGTTCTGATTAATGTTAGAGGTTGATTAATGATCGTCGTGGCTAAAAATAAACTGTGGTTAATCATGTACTAACCATTAATGTTTTACTGATTATTAACATTGCGCTCAAGAATATCAGCGTTCAGTCGTTACACTACTTAATGAAAGGTACTGTGATTATTGCTGTGTTACATCAGTGAGCATTACAAACGCCAATGTCGTTTAGTCGTTTGTCACTTCAATTTGATTGAAATTAGTATTACCCAACAAAAGGTATCTCATGGCTCTATTTAAGAAAAATATCTGGTCGCTGTACGCTCTGATCGTACTGCTTACCCTGATGCTTTTCGCTGGGCTAGGTATAACCAAGTGGCAATCCAACAGAGATGACTTCACAAAGCAGCAACACATTCAAGTCGAGTTGTTTTCAAGTTCTGTCAGTTCGCTATTAACCAGTCAGGAAGCCTTACTTGAAGTTGTTGGGTATCAACTCGCACAGCAATCGGACTTTACTCGAACGGCTTCGATACAAATTAGACCGATTCTAGACAAATTACTTGATACCCACCCTGCTATTGCGGCCTTTGGCTTACTCAACACTCAAGGTGACTACCTTTCTGTCAGCTCTAATCTTCAGCTCTCCGAGCAAAAAAATCTGCTCAAAAATCCATACACGAGAAGTTCTTTCTTGGAAGCGATAGAAAGTAAAAAAATGGTTTTGGGGCGTACATACTTTCAAGACTCCCTGAATAGCTTAGTCATACCCTTAAGAAAATCGATTTCAATTGATGGCAAGAACGTAGACGCTGTGATGACCGCCGGACTGCGGTTAGACAGCACAATTGTATTCGAAAATAATGCACACGCGGGTAGTTACAACACATTAACGTTGCTTCGACTCGACAATTACCGACAGTTCTTTTCTAGCGACATCGAATCTCTCGATGCTTACTTAGATCCTGTTGGTAAAGATGTAATGAAACGCGTTTCCACAAGTTTTTCAGAACAAATGGGGATAAGCATCAAAGATGCTGAAACCACAGCAGACACATACTCTTTCGTGATCAGCGATGACAAGTATCACGCACTGATCAGTGCGAGATACATTCCAGATTACAAGCTTTGGGTGGTTGGCCGAACAGATCTCTCTCATGTTGATAAGCTCTTTATACAAGAGTTTGGTATTTTTCTCTGTGTCTTTATTTTTCTTCAGTTTGGTTTCTACTTTTTGGTTAAGTCAATCGCCAAAAATGAGCAACGAACTCGTAGCCAGCTTATTTACCAAGCTAATCACGACCCATTAACCACTCTTCCAAACCGCTTATACATGCGCAGAAATGTTGATAAATGGGTTCAAGATGAGTCAGAACCATTCTCACTGTTATTTATCGATATCGATAATTTTAAATGTGTAAACGATACTCACGGGCACGATTTCGGTGACAAAGTGCTCAAACAAATCGCTTTGCGTTTGATGAGGTTCCGCTCTCGCTTGAGCTTGTTGGTACGAGAATCCAGCGATGAGTTTTTATTCTTAACGCCGTTAACAAACGAACCCGAGATTAAGCGGCTCGCTGAAAGAATTATTGAAGTGTTGTCTCAACCCTATGAGGTTGAAAATTCACAGTTCTTACTAGGTTGTAGCATCGGTATAGCGCGTTTTCCTGAACACGGAAAGGATTTAGATAGCTTGCTTCGATCAGCCGACATTTCCATGTACAAAGCAAAACAGCAGCAAAACTCATACAGTATTTTCACGACGGCAATGCAAGACGCCCATCTCTACAAAATGAGAGTGGAGCAAAAACTACGTATTGCTATCGAGAAACAAACGTTATTCATGGTTTTTCAACCACTGGTTCGTGCCGATAAAAGCATTCATGGTGTTGAAGCACTCGTTCGCTGGATTGATGACGAGCTGGGCTTTGTTCCACCCGATGTCTTTGTACCTATAGCTGAAAGTACAGGTTTAATGCAAAAACTGGGCGCTTTCATCATTGAATCCAGTGTCATGCAAATCGCGCATTTACATAGAACCACAGAACAAAAAATCGGATTGTCGATTAACATATCCGTTCGCCAATTTTCTCATAAATCGTTCTCTGAACACTTGCTCGCTACACTAGAAAAGTATCAGTTTTCGGCAAACTGTCTGACATTGGAGATCACCGAAAGCCTGTTCATTGAAGATGTAACCTTAGTAAAACCCATTTTCGAAGATCTCAAAGAGAAAGAGATAAAGATCTCTTTGGATGACTTCGGTACTGGTTACTCATCATTGAGTATGTTGAAAGCACTCCCTATCGATGAACTTAAAATTGATAAGAGCTTTATTGATAGCATTGCGGTCGACCAACAATCACTTACGATGGTTCAAAACATAATTGCGATCGGCAAAAACTTCGGCATGGTGGTATTGGCCGAGGGCGTAGAGTCCAACGAACACTTCTCTATTCTAAAGGTATGTGGGTGCGATTTAATGCAAGGCTATTACTTTTCGCGACCTATTCCTTACGATGAGCTGTGTGAGTATCTAGCGCCTACTGAAGTTGAGACAGAAGAACTACCTGAATCAACGGTATAGGCGGTTGGCTAGTTTATCTGGATATCAAATAATGTGATGGATCAAAAAAGGGAGCCCAAACGGGCTCCCTTTTCTTTATACACCGCTTAACATCGCGGCCCAAAAAATAAAAATACAGACAACGACAACCAAGCCCATTACGACTTAACAGTGATCACAACTCGTCGGTTACAACCTGTTTCCTTGTTGTCTTCAACCTTACAAATTGGCGCGCTTTCACCATATGCATATTCAACAATGCGACTTCCTTGATGAAGATCTTTTTTCAAGTAGCTCGCCACTTGCCCAGCGCGTCGAGATGACAGGGCTTTGTTGTAATTTTTGCTGCCTAAGCTATCTGCATGGCCTTCAATGTAAATTTTGGCCTTATCACCAACTAAGCTAAGATACTGCCCTAGTACTTGTTTATGGCTTTCATCCAATTGGTACACATTAATTGGATAATTAAGTACCAAAGATTGCGTCGCTTTATCATAGAAACACACATCACCTTGAGCTGCGATTTGAATGACTTCACTTTCTCTATTGATCACCTCATTTTGAGGTTTCTCATCAAGCTCTATCAGCTTTCCAGTCACTTGTGTCGTCACAGTATGAGAAGACACCAACGTTTTCGACGTGACGTACTCGCCGACATTGCCCAAGCAGTTCGCATAGCCCAATGGAGACATTAGCATCGTAGATAAAATCACTAGGTATCTCATGTTAATCCTTTAGTTTTCCGGTTTCTTCATTAATCAAATTCAAAATGTACTTGTACACATCTTCACCATCTTTGGCGTGATAGATATTTTTCTTACCAAAGCAATCACCAAAGCCATCACTTTCTGCCACTTTATAGTTAATACCAATGACGCCCATCGTGACTTTCGTTTTCTCAGCTTCAGTTGGGGCATTACTTTGGAAGCGATTTTGTTTCGCTGAAATGGTTGATCGCAGCTTTTTACATAACCCCTGATCCACCAATTTCTGTAAATAAGTCTCGTCGTTGTCGCTACCATCTGATAACACAATAAACACTTGTTCAGGGTTAAGGTTGGTCGCCTTATTTGCTTCTTGTGCCGCTGCGATGATCCCGTTCCAAGAAGAGGTGCCTCCACCAGCTTCCAACTGAGCGCTCATCAACTGAGCTCGAAAGTTGTCATAGTCTTCAGTCAGTGGAATATCATAAAACTTGTAGTCATCATCAAAATCATTGTTTCGCTTATAAAGTCTCTCTACTTCATATCGACTCATTCCATACGATGGTTCGATGATCTCATTATACAAGGTTGGTTTATCAAACATTCGTCTAACCGTTGTCGCAGGAGAGTTCCGAGCGTAGTCATAAACGTATTTCTTTCGCCATGAAGCACGATAGCCATAAGCATTAAGTCTTACTATCTCATCAGATTGTTTAACATGGAGCGGGTTGTACCCGAGCAAGGCAACTCGGCTTTTTTCTTCCGTGTTAAACTCTTCAATATCATCGACGACTCGTTTAATGGTCTCTTTAACGACATCGAGCTTCATTTTACCGTTCTTCCACGAGTAACCCATAGAACCACTAAAGTCCCCGATAAAGTAGACATCAACAGGCTGAGGAAGATACTTACGCGTGACTGCTCGCCCACTCACCGAAAATTCCGGTTTTAAGTTCATCTCTTCGTACGCGATCCAAGACGTATATTTGGCAGTCGCACTGACCACAAAGTCACTAAACGGAGCAAGTTCACCACTGGCTTGAACACAACCATCTTTGTACTCACAACGGCTTGTAAACACCGCGACATCAACATCATCCGTATTATCAACAACATATCTATCGACTAAATAGCGTGCATACTTTACGTTCTTTTCTTCGTCCTCTTTAGGGCTTGCAATAAGTGCCAGGCTTGCAACCTCTGCCGCTTCTAATAACCGCGAGTGTGCTAACATTTGTTGCGACATCTGCATCGAGAACGCCATAAAAATAACCATCATTGGTAATAGACCAACGAACAAAATGCCAGCAACACCTCGGTTTTTCTTTATCGATTTCACCTTAAACCCTCGCAAATGAATAAGATGTACTCACAAGGCGAAAAACCTCTCCGTTAGCGATACCAATCAAATTAGTCGGGATTTCATAACAGAGAGAAACCTGATACATAGGTAACCTGCGGCCTCGTGATGTCAGAGGGAGTATTTCTATCGCTGTTTCTTTGGTGACATCAGTCATGTCTGGAAAATCACATCCGTGTATGCTCCCTTTGGTCAGAGTCTTTTGAACCCTTCGGTAATTCACTTTCCCTCCAGATAAAGCCATTTCTTCAAGTCTTATCTCGTCGATACGCATCCCAAATTTAGTTTTATCAAAGTTTGGAATCATTCGTTTCATCGAAGCAGAAGCAATCACAAACGCGTTGTGTTCTGTTTTTCGACAGTCACCCGCACAAATATCCATATTGGCATTAAACAATTGTTTTCGTTCGGCAAAGATCGTGGTCAATGAATAGGAAGCTCTGTCGAGTTGTCCTTTTTTATTGATGGCCAACATATGATTTACTACGACGACAAAAATGCCTGATGCAAAGACCAATACCATCGCCAACTCAACTGCAAATGCACCTTTTTGTTTAGTTTGCACAACCCGCTCCCTGACCAATTTTGAAAGAGCATCTTTCATATTCTTGAATAGTGATAATTTCCCGCTTGATAGGCATGTCTGGGAACCATATGGAGACAATCGGATCATAGGTGTATTCCAAAGCGTAAACAGCCAATGCCATATCTTCCGGTTCATCTTTCTTATCTGGACACTTATCTGCAGAAGCATAAGTATCCGTGCATTTCAGAAAGCCTTCGTAATCTCGAAAATAGTTAACATGGATGATCACACTCCCCTCTTTGACTACGTTGCTCCACAAAGAGCCGCCCGCTTTGTCCAACTCGTCTTTGATCATTTGGCCGTAGTTAATGGAGTTACTACTGCTCGAGTCGCCCGCTTTTTTTGTTCGCATCACCGCTGTCGTTAATGCATGATCAGTCATGCTCATTGAGAAGGTCAAAATACATATTTCAACCCATCCAAAGACAATAGCCAGAAAGATCGGAATACCCATGGCAACTTCAACCGTCAACGACCCCTTTTGCTTTCGTTTAAACGATCTCATAGTCGGACATACCTTTTCTTGGTGTAATCAACAACGAATGCCCCCTTAATATCGATACTATTTAAGAACGCTTTCGCTTCATCTAAGTCATTAAAATCACCAATGCAATAGCGCTTCCACAATCCATGTGTATACGAATAAACAGAGCCATAATTTGTTTTTAAGTAATTCAAAAAATCCGAAGGAATCGCCGTATACGTCGCCAACACTTGTACTCGATAAATAGGTTTCGCACCGGGTTTAAGTTTTCTTGGGTCAAGCACCGAACCATCAACACTGTGCCTAGAAGCTTGAAACTCTGCGGTCGTATCCAATTTACTGACTCGCGATGTCGGTGCTACAAAGCCACCTGAATTAACTTGAGAACCAATAAACTGTTGTTCCATTTCTATCGTTGACTGTGTCACGGCCTTCTTCCCTTTGCTTTTAGATATTGACCTCATTAATGCAGATAGCTGCTTGTGAGCCTGTTCATCACTATTCGAATGTTTCAGAACTTCCAATGCGATATCCGGTCGCTGAGATTTAACCGAAGATAGAATCAAGTTAGAACTCACTCTCTGGTCGTTTGGATTCGACAGGTAAAGGTCATATAAAATGTCCGTTGCACCCAAGTAGTCAGACTGCATTATTTTCACAACGGCAATATTATTTCCAGCCTCTCTGTCTGAGGCTCCTTGTTTACGACTTTCCTCAAAATGTTCGATCGCTTGGGTAAATCGCTTTTGCTGAGCAAATATTTTTCCGGTTAAAAGTTGATACTCATACTCTTCGCCACCTTCATCCCGATACTTATTCAGTTCTTCCAGTGCTTTTTCAAAATTCTTTTTTTGATAATAAAGTCTTGCATTAGTTAAAATATATTCAGGTTCATCAAGATCATTATCATTGTAAGTGCTGCGATACAGCTCAGCAGACTTGATATCTTTTAGATCTAAATACAAATTAACCAATTTAACTTTATATTCAGGTTCCGATTGTATATTTGCCTTATAAAATTCAATGAGTTTCTGTGAATCACCCGATCCTAAAAGCAGTTGTTCTTTGGTATTAAGCTGGTTATTAACCGTTGCACAACCCGAAAAAAAAACCAAAACAATAATGACTAATATATACTTCCTTATCACATCAACATCCTTAAAATACCAGGGGCAGCAATTAGAACAACGATTGGAACCATGATGAAAGCGATAAGCGGTATTGACATTTTTGCCCCCATCTTTCCAATCCGTTCTTCCAAATCCATCATATTTAGCTCTCGAATATCGGTAGCTAAGGTCGATAATACGGGACCAACAGATGAACCAAATTGAAGGCTCTGTACCATGGTCATGACGAAACTTTGAGATTCACTGGTAGGTACCAGTTCGTAAAATTCTTCTAATGCCTTTTCAAGGCCAACTAAGCGAGAGCGTTCGACTGTCACTCTCACAACATGGGCAAGGTTACTGTCTACGGAATGAAGTTCTTTTGCTAAGTATTCCAAGCTAGACTCAAGAGTCATTCCGGTATGAACACAGACATTCATTAGATCGAGTAAAAAGGGTAACCGTGAACTTATGTGCTTGATGTTAGATTTACCTCGAGCAGACACATAAGAATCCGGAGCGATGATAAATGCTAAGAGAGCCCCCATTAGATACAACAGAGCAAATATTACTTCCATTTCTCCGCTATAAAAATCAAAGCCAATCAATGCTAAGCAAACACAAAAAGGAACGATTTTTAGTAAATAATAAGCATCAGCAAGAAAGTCACTGTAAAAGCCCGCTGCGACCAATTTTCGTTTTGTTTCATGCTTATTAAAACTAATCCTAGACAAGATAGCCTTGAATAAATCTGCTCTTTTCTTCTCTTCACGTGTCGAACCGATTATTTTTCGAGTCTCTATATCCGCTCTCGTATTATCCCAAAACCGTAAACAATACGTTGCTAGGACTATCGATATAGTGAATATTACGCTCCAAATAATAGCGGTTTTAAAGTCCATTAATTCACACCTCGCAAAATCAACCAAATGCAAAAGAACCCTACTAACTCACTGACTAATACATAATAAAAAATAGGTTGGCCAGCTTCTTCAAACATAACGAAACTGTAGTTTTCAGGGCTCGTAAACTTCAAAATAATAAGAAAAATCACAGGTAAACAAGCAATTATCTTTGCCGAAGCACGAGCTTCTGAGGTCAATGCATTTTTCTTTTTCTCCACCGATCTTGAATCAAACATCAGTCGGTTGATTTTATTTATTACATCTTTAAGCTGACCGCCTCGCGCGAGGTTGATTCTTATCGTTGAAGCAAAGAAAAAGTATTCTAAATATGGGAATGTATTGCTACTGCGCTCAAGAACATCATCGGGGTCTTCACCAATAAGTAAACGTTCAGCCATGAATTTAAATTCTTTACCAACCTCATTATCGAGTTGCTTACCTACATATTCAAACGCATGGATGATGCTCTGACCCGAAGAGATTGCACCACTCAGAATGTTCAAAGCATCGGGAAAGTTAGTTTTAAAACGATCCATCTGTCTTTTCTTTAACTTTGTGTAGAAAACAAAGAACAGCATGGGTTCTGCAAGAACTAGACAGACAAGATAATCCTGACGTAAAAAGAACTCATTAATCGCATAAATTGCAGATGTCGTCACGGAGATAAATAGAATCATCTTCAAAGACATATTAGGTTGAAACACCTTGATGGTCTTCTTGTAACTTTTCCTCAACCGGGCTTTGTAGCTCTCTTCAAACTGCTGTGAATCAATAACAGAACGAACCCCTTTAACCCCTTCGAAGTCAGCTTCCATCTCAATTAAGTTGCTCAATTTTTTATTTTGACGAGAGCGATGGATAACGAAATAAAGTAGCAAAGCGCTCCATGACGCAATCAGTACTAAGGTCATGTAAATATCTCCCTTACTGCTTGTTCTAAACCAAAGAATTTTGCGCGTTCATAAATCACAGAGCGGGTAGATAAGCCGGGCGTTCTAAACTCGCCTTCCATTTTTCCATCTTTGAAGTTTGAAGTGGCTTCGTAGCGAAATATGTCTTCCATCACCACGCTATCCCCTTCCATGCCAATGATCTCAGAGATGTACATCACCTTACGACTACCATCATGGAGACGCTTTACTTGAACGATAAGGTCGACTGCACTGACGATAGTTCGGCGTATTGCAGATATAGGCAGACTGGCTGTCGCCATCATCACCATGCTCTCAGTACGAGCAATGGCATCACGCGGTGTATTGGCGTGAAGTGTCGACATAGAGCCATCATGCCCTGTATTCATTGCTTGAAGCATTTCAAAGGCTTCACCGCCACGACACTCACCAACGATGATTCTATCTGGCCTCATACGAAGCGCATTAATTACGAGATCACGAGCGGTAATCTCCCCAGTTCCTTCAACGCTGGCTTGACGAGTTTCAAGCCTAACTATATGAGGTTTTTGAAGCTGTAGCTCCGCAGCATCTTCAATGGTAACAATACGTTCAGTTTCACCAATGAACCCAGACAAGGCATTCAACAATGTTGTTTTACCCGAACCGGTACCACCAGAGATCAATATGTTGCATTTGCAGTGACTCGCTATAGACAATAGCTTTGCCATTTCCACAGACATGGCACCAAATTCAGCTAGATTTTCAAGCTTAATTTTTTGTTCTTTAAACTTACGAATAGAGATAGATGTGCCATCTATAGCAAGCGGTGGTATCACGATATTGACACGACTGCCATCCATCAAACGAGCATCACAAAGTGGCTTTGACTCATCGATACGACGACCTACATTCGAGGCGATTCGTTTAGCAATGGTATTCAGTTGTTTCTCGTTAACAAATTGAATGGGCGACTGCTCAATCTTGCCATTGATTTCAATGAATATATCGGAAGGCCCATTGATCATGATATCCGATATGTCATCGTTATCGACCAAGGCTTGCAGCGGCCCTAGGCCTTTCAACTCATCGAGTAATGCTTTGACCAAGTCAACGCGCTTAAGAGAACTGACTTGCAGTTGCTTCTTGTCGATCAATATATTGACTGAATCTTTAAGCTGTTCTTCTAGCTCTTGATTACTGATTTCAACAAGTGTTGCGGCGTCCAAAGCATCGAAGATTTCATCCCGAAGCTGAATGTAAATTTCTTTTAATTGATTCATTTTCTAAACAAACTGAAGCGTGATTTAGTTTTAATTTTCTTGCCAGTTAGCGCGGCAACCATGCTCAGAACTGCTGTTGAAGATTTAGACTTAAGCAGCTCATTGATACCTTGTTGTACCACTAATTTTTCTAAGGAAGGCTCATACATGAAATCAATGCTATCTTTGGCTTTAATCCTTTCTTTAGCACTCGCTAACGTCACCATAAAGTCCTTAGCAGGCCTGTTAAGATTGAAGATTATTTGATGTTCAGATTTACCCATCTTCTTCTTCAACGAGTTATATGAACGCAGTGAAGACACTGAGGGCTCACAAACAATAAAGATACGGTGATATTTGTCTGATAACTCCTGGTCATGCATTTCTTCGTAACAAGATAAGGGAGCCGAATCGATAATAAAGTTATATTGATCAATAAGTTGATTAGAAAGGTTGTACAGTGTAGATGCATGATCTGATAGACAAGCGACATTCCTTTCCAAAACCAAGTAATCAAGCTTCTCTTTCACACCATGTACATACGTTTTGGCAATTGCACTGTCAATATCAATCTGGTTTAAATCGATACTGTTATGCTTGGCTTTCAACCCTTTTACGCCAATGTAGATGTCACTATTCAAAGCTCCTGAATCGTGATCCACTAAGAGTGTCTTTAAATTTGCTTGCTCTGCTAAGGAGTGAGCTAAAACGGAACTTACGCAAGATACTCCCACCCCGCCTTTGGTTCCTAAAACTAATATACGCTTTGCTACACGCGTTTTTTTAACGGCAGCATCACCTTCTTGCGTTGCCTTCAGCGCCGCAAGTAACGCATCAAGCTCCGAATCCCATAAAACATAGGTGGCACCTAGAGCATGAACTTGGTTACGAAGTTTTATAGAGTCAACATCGCATAGCACAAGCAAAGATATATTCACATCCAAACGAATCGAAATTTCGGATACTTGTTCAATAACATTCGATGCGCTACGAAGGTCAAGTACAACATGGTTAAGCTGAATGTTTGATTGATTCCAAACACCATCTAAATCAATGTCAGTCACTTCAAGTGGCTTGGGAAACCCTTCAATAGCGTACAAATCATTGATCGATTCAGTTAAAGCGCTATCGTCTGAAACAACGAGATCGGTAGCTTGAACTGTCGATTTCATTTTGGAAGACGAGTTCCGAAATAGGATATCTAGATCCATAACTATTTAGCCTTCTTAATCGGGTTAACCAAGCTAATATTGCGGTTATGTTCGACGCTACAACCAAATTGATAATCTTCTCTTTGCGAGAACATCATCACTCCACAATCACTGCTTTTAATACGGACATATCGCCCTATTATCAGGATATTCTTTTCTTGATTTTGATCAGCGAGCTCAACTTTATATCTGTCTTTAGCAATAGATTCTGACTTAAATCTATCTCTTAGCTTCGCGACAAATTCACTCGCATCAGGCTTATATTTGACCAAAAACGTTGCCTTTGTCTCTCTCGAATTAACATCTCGGATAAAAGCAACGGAGCGAGACATTGAATCCTCTCCGGTAGTCATATCAAATTCAAAGCGTTCCTCTAGCTGCTCTATAACACTAGAGTTCGTAGTATCAACGTGAGAACAAGCAGAAGTAATTAAAGCTATTAAGGTAATAATGATCCATCTCATCAATTGAACCCTCCTTGATTGATCGTGTTTTCTAGATCCGGTTCATCCAGTCCCGAGAGGTCAATTCGAAGTAGTCGCTCTAGATCACTGGTACGTCTAAAACTAGGTAACTTAACTTGCTCTTGCTCGACGGGATCAACCAGATTCACAGTCGCTACGATGATCAATTCCGTTTTAGAGCGGTTTGTGGAAGTGTGACTAAATAGCGCACCTAATATTGGGATGTCCCCCAAAATTGGAATCTTGGTTAACGATTCACGCTCTTCTGAGGTAAGTAGCCCTGCCAGGACAAAGCTTTGGCCGTCTTTTAAATGAACCGTCGTTTGAGCTCGTCGAGTTCGCAAAGAAGGCACTGAGATTAAGCCCGTTGTGGTTTTGTTTGATTCATCAATCGAGCTAACTTCAGGGATCAAGGTTAAGCGGATGTTTTCCGTGTCAGTAACCTTAGCAACCATGGCTAATTTAACGCCGTACTCTTTATAAGAAATGGTAATACCGTCTTCATCTCTAACAGCAATTGGTATCTCGCCACCTGCGAGGAAACTCGCCTGCTCACCCGAAATAACAGAAAGGTTGGGCTCGGCCAATACCCGCCCGATTTTGTCATCACCACTTGCGGAGATAACAGAAACGATATCTTGAGCCGTAAAATCAAGGAGCTTATTAACAAAAGTACCCGGCTCTCCACTGTCGCTATAGGTAACGCCTAACTCGGTAAGAAAAGAGCTCGAAACTTCTGCGACCGTCAACTTAACGTTGATCTGTTCAGTGGTGAGAACTTTTAAGTTATTAATGACTTGGTCGTAGTTGTACTTTGCCGTGTACTCTAGCTCGTCTACAGCTTCACCGTCTGCATCCTTTAATTCATAAGCTGCACGGCGACGATCTTTCTTCAGCATTTCTCCGACAAGTCGATTAATCTTTTGTTTGATCTCTTCACTACCGACAATGCCATCCAACACAACTTGGTCGCCAACATTGGAAACGACAACGTTTTCATCAGGAAATCGAGCAATGAGCGTTTGCTTGAGTAGTCTTAAGCTTTGATTGACTACCAATTCCGCATTGTAGATTTCGTTTCCACCGCGATCGTAAACAATTACCGAGGTCGTACCTTGGCCAACGCCGTAAACCACAACCTTGTTCTCATCGATAATTTTGTAGTCAGCTATTTCTTGATTCGCCACAAATACCGTTGATATCTGTCGCTTCAAATTAATGGTTTTTGCGGCGCCCTGATCCAAGTTCATTAATTCTGATGCGAGTAATGGACATGAAAGAATCCCGCACAATAACAAAGCTATATTTTTGTTCCTTAAAATCATGTTATTCCTTACCACGTAATTCTCTGACACCAAACTGAGTTTCTAAAAGGTCACTACTGCGGATAGATAAATAGCGATTCTCGATTTCTGATGGAATAATATTCACATCACCGATTTTTTGAGCCATTTCGAGCTTCAAAACGCTGCGCATATTTAATGCAATAACTAGACTGTATTTTTTATCTTCGGCATCTTCAGAGTCAGTATCTTCACTGCCTTTTATTACCTGCAGCACGCGAGCTCCACTAATAATAACTCGACTAACTAGATCGCCAATGTCACCATATCCATTCTCAACTAGATTTGATTTTGATGAGGTTGTGGAAACGAAGCTCACTTTATCACCAGGAGTAAGGGTTGCGGTTTGTACGACTCCAATACCTGTTACTTCATAAAAATAAGGTAATTCACCATCATTTAATGACAGGTACATATAATCTCGGTCTCCAGGGTTAGAGATCATATCTTGTGTTAAGTAAGTACCTTCAGAGATGTCTTCCTTAAAGAGAGCACCAGGTTCAACAATAAGGTCATCTTCTAAGGTATAGTAGTAACCATCTAAGTCAGATATATGAATGAATTTCTTATCATAAGACTTAGGAATTATAGGTTGAGAACGTTTAATTTCTGTTTGAGCAACTAAAATACTGACTTTAGGTTCTTCTTTCTGCTGTACTTCCTGTGGTTCCTCGTCAGTTGAAATATAGTTAATATTAATATAGATCAGCGTTGAAAAAATAGAGAAAGCGACAAGAAGAAGAATGATCATTCTGTTCATATTAAGCCTAAAATAGGGGCAACAGCCCCTTTATATATTATTCTTAGTGGCTGATTATTTGCCTGTAGTAGCTGTAGTCAAGTTGGTAGTCACTTTAGTTAATGCACCAGTGATAGCATTTTTAAGCGCATCAGTTTGAAATGCAGCTAATACTAAAGCCGACATTACAACGGCAATAATTGCATATTCAACCGCAGTTACACCACGAACATCATCTTCGAACTTCATTTTAAGTTCGGCTAGTTTTGCTAAAGTTTTGTAATACATAATAATCCTATAAAAAGTATATTGACCATTGGTCTAATTGAAATTGCGAGTAAAATCTACCCGACAAACAAACATACATCCAATTAATAGTTATTATGACCGCATAACATAAACTTATTTTTATCGATATAAGCTATTTTTATAATGGTATAAGAATCCGAAATAAGATTTTCGTTGATATAGCTAACACTAACCGGTATTCTATATTTATGAATATAGATTTATTAACTTACACCACTTTAATATTTGTAAATTTTTTAATATCAATACACGTATGTTTTTTCGATGGTAAACATAGAAAGATACCAAATGACCTCAATAAAATAGCTTTAATATTTAGTATTCTCGTCGCGTTACATAACGGCTACTTGATGTCATCGTTACCCATAGCGGTTCTCTGCTTCGTGGTATTTTTTATACTTTGGTACCTAAGAGTGATCGGCGCTGGAGATGTGAAGTTACTTTGTGCCTTAATCATTGGCATACAGCCGGACCTAGTTGTAATAACATTGATTTATATAGGTTTTCTTGGAGGCTTTTTGGTTTTCACGATGTACATAGTTGGAAAAATAAGAGGAATACCTAGCTTTGCAAAAGGCATTCCTTACGGAATACCTATTGCTTTGAGCTGTTTCTTTTTTAGCACTATATCCATTCTGGCAAACTGATTACATAATATTGTGCTCTAACACAGGACGAGAGATATCACTAATTTGAAACAATTGTTGAATCTTATCTTTGATACCTAACGCCTCTAACTCTTGTGAAATCTCATCACTACACCAAACGTACATATTTACTTTTTGTCGTAATGGTATTGTCTTGCATTTATTGTGACGTATAGACCATTCAGGAAAAATAAGAATAGTACCATTTGTTTCCAATTCACTTTTTAGTAACTGGCACGAACTCGTTTTTATCCAACTCGTCACATGAGATGATTCAATATTGTAGTCATTAAGTAGCTCTTGAACATAAGACTTAGAGAGCGTATTGCAGAAAACAACACGCTGAGGATAGCATTCATATGGATCAAGTGCATTTGAGTGTGCGATAACATAATTAACAGTTTTTAATTGGTAAGACTTACCATTCTCTTCTGAAATCCTATCCATAGAAAAAATAAGATCATAGGGAGATGGATCTAATAGAGAAGATTTTGAAAAGCTGTTAATTGATAGATCTATATTATTTAGCAATCGAAATTCATTAATTACACGTTCAACCATCTCAAAACAAAACGATTCAGAAATTGCTATATTAAATTGATCTCGAAGTTCAACTTTTTCTAAATCTTCAAACAGCCTTTCGTACATCGACATTGTTTGGTCAGCATAATCAAGTAATACTTTCCCATGTTTAGTCAGTAAAAATCCTTCTTTTCTATCAAAAATACTTGCCCCGATCGTACTTTCAATTTTTTTAATATGCTGAGAAACCGCAGGCTGTGTCATAAATAGAGACTCAGCCGCTGCAGTGAAACTTTTGTGCTTAGCAACGTGTGAAAATGTTCTTAAATATTTGACGTCGATAGACCTGTTGACGTTTTTCATGGTGCAAACTACCCCGATGTTGCGTTCTTTTATTAATTATTCTTATTAAAAATCAGCGTAAAAGTAACAATAGTGTCATTCAGATACAAAAAAACATTATTTATATAGTCATAAATAATGTTTATATGCATCTAAATAAATAAATACATTTTTCGCACCAACAACTGATTCACAAATCCTTATGTGCTTTTACAAACAACATGTTTTGTGTGCAATTCAAGTACTAGAGCCCTTACACAACACCCCTTCCAGGCAAATTATATACAACACAATTATAACCAAAACCTATGCATTCAGCACCTTAGAAATCCGTAAAAGCTTTGAAATTTATGTAAATAATCATCACTTATCGGGCTAAAGCTTAAAAATCATCCAAATGAACCATTGTCTGTTTTTGTGATCAAGGTAGCACGCAAATGAAACTAAACACCTATTAATGTAACTCTAGAATCAAAAATGCGACAGATCATTCTATTTGCCCAGTCAAATAATTTATGACCGGGCACATAAAAAGAGCTAATGAATATAGCTCTTCTATTCCACTTTATTTTGGCGCAGCTGCCGTAACCTGAAGAGCAAACACAGTATAAATAACACGGGTAATGAAGTACTTCCGCCAGAAGAATCACTTTGATTTAACGTCACCAAAGGTTCATTTGTAATATTCGGTAAAACTTCGATATCAAACGAACCAATCCACTCATTACCATCCTCCAATAAAACCTTATATTTAATACAGTCATATAAAGCTTGCTTGCGTTGAGCTGGCGCACGATAAACGATCTTACCTCCTTCAATATTTGCAATACCATTACGCGGAGGTTCTAAAATATTTAATTTTTGAAGTGTGCCTTTTATATTTGGGACTAAATCAACTTCGTCACCATACTCTACCTGTAATGATTCAGTACCCAGTAGCGAGGCTTGCTTTCTTTGTACAGTAAGTATGACAGACTGTTTTGCATCAGACCCTGATGAGTCGGTCACCGTAACTTTAAATCTGTATTGCTCACCACGTCCAGCATCATCGGGAACCATGACACTAAGAGTTTTTGAGTTCTCGCCGTTTAATGTCAATTGAGGCCCCTTAACTTGTGACCAAGCAATTTGATGTTCTGTAGAATCAACATCCGTAATACTTGTTACTGTAAATGCCAATGTTTTGCCAGGTTCAGAGTTAACGTCGCGCTGGTCTAGAGTTATCTGTGGAGAGTCATTTACAGATTTAATGTCTATTTCCACACGCGCAAAATCAGTCACATACCCAGCTTCATCGTTCAAGCGATAAGTAAAATAGTCTCTTCCAAAGCGATTGAGGAAAGGAAAATAGGTTCCATCTTCAATCATGCCTTTGGTAGGTTTTTGTCCTACCTCGATAGAATATTGGTTACGCCTCGAAAGGTTAATATCATTCCCCAACAAATTGAGCATAAAAGGGATGTCTTCATCGGTCGATATAATGTCGTCTATTGCAATAGGTTTGGCTTGTAAGGGCTGTTCAAAAAGTACTGCGAAAGGAAAATTTTGGCCAAAGCCTCGATTAAGACCATTGGTTTTGTAATCAGATATTGCCCCAGAAAACTGTCTTTTTCTCTGACCATCTCCTAGATAAGCATCTAAAAACTGTGTGGAGTATTCCGGAGTACCATTTTCAATTTCTAGTACAAGTAACTTAGAACCTAATCCAAGCTTGACTGGTTCATCAAAGATCACTTGGCCACCGCCTTGTTGAGCTACACCTCTGTTTAGTAAACGAGCAGAGTTTTCGTCAATAACAGCATTACCGAATCTTGATTGGTATGGATATTCGACTAAACGATAGAACATGGGCATTGCGACGCTCGTTGCTTTAGCGTAAAAGTGAATCCCGGCAATATCTTGCTTGCCTTTGACGACATCAATGGAAAATCCTAAAACATTAGAATTTACGTTGTAATGTGGGTAAGTTCTTCCGAAAGAGGTAACCCAAGACGATTTATTGTCTGAGTTGGGTACCAGTAAAGAGAAACTCGCTTTGTTAGCGTCGCTGATAATATTGGAGATAGAAATATCCGTCTTTCTTCCCGCAGTAATCGCTGTTAAAGAGGGTTCAGAGTCATCAGAGAGAGTGGTAACCGATTCTCTACCAGGAAATACGTCGCCATCATCACCAGACGAGAATCCGCTCTCAAGTAATCCCTCTCCATCGGCTTGGAATACCTGAACTTGCATTGGGCCCGTACTGTTGAATTGATTATCTATATTCACCGCTGTTATTAACAAGCCTTCTCCACGAAGTGCTTGGTCATAATTGTTTTTACGCCTATTTTCGACGTAAGCGCGAGGGCCAAACTGCTTTAGGTAGGGGTCAAGATGAATGACGCTTTCGCCTTTGATTGTGTCTATTTCGACACTGCCGTTATTAAAAAGTACTTTCGGCTTTAGAAACCCTGATGCCTCTTTGCTCCATGTCAACATGTTAACGGGAGTTTCGCCAGCATACTTATCACTTGGTTTACTTCCCCAGCTACCACCGCCCATGAGCCCCCAATGCCCAATGGAGCCATCATGTTTATAGGAATATAAATCCGGTAGCCCTAACATTAGATGTCCAAGCTCGTGAGCAATGACGCCCATTGTTGATTGATGGTCATCTTGATAGTCAGCGAATAGACAATAGGCACTGATTCGCTTCCCATCTATTTCGACAGTTTGATGAGAATACTTATGCGGCCAAATGGTTGGTGTTTTACGTGTACCGCTAGATTTATCGTTACCAGCAAACACAAACATAACTGATAGCTCTTGCGGGTCAATACTACCGTCATTGTTGTAGTCATATTTAGAAAGATTGAAATCAACATCTAATGCTTCATACGCTTTAGCGAAGGCGTTATTAAGTTTACTTTGGCAATTACTTTCAGACTTGGAATGACAATTAGGGTGCTCAATATCTAACGTAACATTGATAACTCCATCATTTTGCGTGCCTTCGTTTTCTTTGGCTGGAACAACTTTATAATTCCCGTAACTATTTTTTAGAAAATAATCTTGAACACTTTGTTGATTTTCACCAAATATTGTAGCCTGAAAATTATTCACTATCTTTTCGTTTGAAAAACTGACTTGCACAACCAACAAAGGCTGCTCAGTGATTCGTTTTTTTGAAGCACTACTTAATAATGAACGTTGCTTTTGTATGGATGGAAATTTTTTATTGTTTGCAGCAGGTGAATCGTATGGTTCATTGATGTGTATTTGCTCTATTTTGAGATATTTAATGTTTGATTCACTTGGAATATCAACATCACTCGAAGCCAGAACACCAGTAGAGACAACACTTCCGGTCCCACCATCATTTTTTTCATATTTAGCAAAATACCACTGATTATCATGATGTTGGATATACAGATGTCCATCACTATCTTGGTACCAAAACATATGTTGAGACCCCATCAGGCGCAGTTCCTTTGTACTGCCGTCAATAAAGGTCATCGTGTGCCAGATTGGCGCTGGTAAAGTAGTAGCTTGTACAGAACAAACAACAAGTAACGTTGTAAGACATGTACAAATTAATTTTGTCCTCATTAGGATAATCCCGTTAGTCGAATTTTCTCAGAAAAAGAATAATTCATTCGTTAAATGAAACGAGACTCTATCAACGGGTATTTATATTCACCAATTAACTTTCTAACTAAACCTATAAATAATATTTATGTGCTAAAGCATATAAATATTATTTATGAGAATATAAATTTATTCTCATAAATAATATCCTATTTAGTCCGTGTGCTTATTTAAATAGGATATTTACAAAAACTTAACTATTTAGATGCTTGCTTCATCTGCTCATCAAGGTTAAGTACCGTTAATGCATTGCTTACACTAGTCGCGATTACATCCACCACACCCGTTCTTAGTGCGCCTAATAGAGCGAGAGGTTTACTGTTCTCAGCGGCGATGGCAATAACATCAGCAATTGGACGAAACTCTTCCAAGGCCAAACCAATGACTCGGTCACTCATGACAGTATTTGCTGCTTTACCATGTACATCGAAAAAGTCATAACCCGCAAAATCACCTACGACACCTTGAAGTAACCTTGATTGCACAACCTCTCCTGCTGTAAACCAACCTAGGTCGACCATATAACTATTTTCACTCATGTCACCAATACCCACTAGAGCGACATCGGCTTTACGAGCGAGATCGAGCGTTTGCTTTACAGTGCTGTTTTCCATAAATGCAGTTTTTTGCGCTTTATTCTCTGCATAAGCAGGCGCGTACAAGGTTTCTGAAGAACCACCGTACTTTTTCGCTAACTGTCTGCATATATGGTCGGCGTTAAACATGCCGCCTCTTGGGTGAATGCCACCGATACCACACACAAACTTGCAATCACGCGGAGTGATCACGCCAGTATGGTGCGCCACTGATGATACATTGCGGCCTTGACCTACTGTTACCACCATGCCATTTTTCAATGTACTAGTCAGATAGTTAGAAACTAAACCTGCTACTTGAAGCCGTTGTTTTTCTTCATTTGGTTGGTCGAGTGCAACAAGTGCACGCTTAACACCAAAACGCTCGATTAGCCTTTGTTCGATTTTAGCACTGAATACAGGATGGTATTTCACTGTAATCTCAACAATGCCTTCATCTCGGGCTTGCTTGAGCATTCGACCAACCTTTGCACGAGAAATTGAGAACTTTTTCGAGATCTCTTCTTGAGTTGCACCATCTTGATAATAGGCAACCGCTACTTCAGTCAGGAGATCAGTGTTTTCTTCGGAAACATCTTGGATATTCTTACTCATATACCACTCAACCAATATTTAACAATTATTTTACCTGCTGTACTTCCTAATATAGGAGAGCTCAGTAAGTGATACACAAGCTTACACCCTGAACATATGTAATACCAAGGAACATTTGCGCACTGCAATGACCTTTATTTTATTGTAGGTTAATTGACCCCACTTTGTTCGTTAAACGTTTGCTTGCATACCCCATGATTACTAGAGCGAAATATATTTGACTGAAGTCACCATACCGCACTATTTACCGTTGACTTTAGTGCTAGATAGGATAAATATGGCTACATCATTTACTCATCGAGCGATCATATGTTCCGTGCAAATGTTCGTTCGGAGAAAAATTTAAATTAATGTAAGTTTGGCTCACTGGTACAACCATTGAGAACTTCATTAGTTAGCTTGCAAATGCCCACACCTCCCGTTAAAGAGGTGTTATGCGATACATAGGATGATCAAAATGAGCAATAAATTAGAGCAACTTCGTAAACTAACAACTGTTGTAGCTGACACTGGCGATATCGAAGCTATCAGCAAGTACACTCCTGAAGACGCAACAACTAACCCATCTCTAATTCTTAAAGCAGCTCAAATTGCTGAGTACGCGCCTCTAATCGATGCTTCTATCGAATACGCTAAAGCGCAAAGCGCTGATAAAGCACAACAAGTTCAAGACACTTGTGACATGCTTAACGTGAACATCGGTAAAGAAATCCTTAACGTTGTACCTGGCCGCATCTCTACTGAAGTAGATGCTCGTCTTTCTTACGACATGGAAGGCAGCGTTACTAAAGCTCGTCAACTTATCAAAATGTATAACGATGCGGGCATCACAAACGATCGTATCCTTATCAAACTGGCTTCTACTTGGGAAGGCATCCGTGCTGCTGAAATCCTAGAGAAAGAAGGCATCAACTGTAACCTAACACTTCTATTCTCATTCGCTCAAGCTCGCGCTTGTGCTGAAGCTGGCGTGTTCCTAATCTCTCCTTTCGTTGGTCGCATCATGGACTGGTACAAAGCGAAAGAAGGCCGTGATTTTGAAGCTTCAGAAGATCCAGGCGTAATCTCTGTTTCAGAGATCTACAACTACTACAAAGAGCACGGCTACAAGACTGTTGTGATGGGTGCAAGCTTCCGTAATATCGGCGAGATCCTTGAACTTGCTGGTTGTGACCGTCTAACTATCGCTCCTCAACTTCTAGCAGACCTAGAAGCAGCTGAAGGCGAAGTAGTAGAAAAGCTAATCGACTCTAACGGTACTAAAGAGCGTCCGGCTGCAATGACTCACGCTGAGTTCCTATGGGATCACAACCAAGACCCAATGGCTGTAGAGAAGCTAGCTGAAGGCATCCGTAACTTCGCCGTTGACCAAGGCAAACTAGAAGACATGATCGCAGCTAAGCTGTAATCACTACCAAATAAATAAGAGGAACGAATTTCGTTCCTCTTTTACATCTATCTACGAATTTTTAATTTCGAATCAATTTTGGAAGCAATTATGAACCGCAAACATCTAGCTAACGCGATTCGTGCTCTAAGCATGGACGGCGTACAACAAGCAAACTCTGGTCACCCTGGCGCACCTATGGGCATGGCTGACATCGCTGAAGTACTTTGGCGCTCTCACCTAAACCACAACCCGTCAAACCCAGAGTGGGCTGACCGCGACCGTTTTATCCTGTCTAACGGCCACGGCTCTATGCTGATTTACTCTCTGCTTCACCTAGCAGGTTACGAGCTTTCAATTGAAGACCTTAAGAACTTCCGTCAACTGCACTCTAAGACTCCAGGTCACCCAGAGTACGGATACGCACCAGGCATCGAAACAACGACTGGTCCTCTAGGTCAAGGCATCACTAACGCTGTTGGTATGGCGATGGCTGAGAAAGCACTAGCGGCACAGTTCAATAAAGAAGGCCACGACATCGTAGACCACTACACTTATGCATTCATGGGTGATGGCTGTCTGATGGAAGGTATCTCTCACGAATCATGTTCTCTAGCGGGTACGCTAGGTCTTGGTAAGCTAGTTGCTTTCTGGGATGACAACGGTATCTCTATCGATGGCGAAGTTGAAGGTTGGTTCTCTGACGATACACCTAAGCGTTTCGAAGCTTACGGCTGGCACGTAATCCCAGCAGTTGATGGTCACGATGCTGACGCTATCAACGCGGCTATTGAAGCGGCTAAAGCGGATCCTCGCCCGACTCTAATCTGTACTAAAACAGTGATTGGCTTTGGTTCTCCTAACAAAGCAGGTACGCACGACTGTCACGGTGCACCATTAGGCGCTGATGAAATCGCAGCAACTCGTAAGCAACTAGGTTGGGAGCACGGTCCTTTTGAAATTCCGTCGGAAGTTTACTCAGAGTGGGATGCGAAAGAAGCAGGCGCAGCTAAAGAAGCAGCGTGGAATGAGAAACTTGCAGCTTATGAAGCAGCATACCCTGAGCTGGCAGCTGAATTCAAACGCCGCGTAAACGGTGATCTACCCGCTGAGTGGGAAGAGAAAGCATCGGCAATCATTGCTGATCTTCAAGCTAACCCAGCAAACATCGCATCACGTAAGGCGTCTCAAAATGCTCTAGAAGCGTTCGGTGCTATGTTGCCTGAATTTATGGGCGGCTCTGCTGACTTGGCACCTTCTAACCTGACTATGTGGTCTGGTTCTAAGTCGTTAACAGCTGAAGACTTCTCTGGTAACTACATCCACTACGGTGTACGTGAATTCGGTATGACGGCTATCATGAACGGTATCGCTCTGCACGGTGGTTTCGTACCATACGGCGCAACGTTCCTAATGTTCATGGAATACGCTCGTAACGCAATGCGTATGGCTGCTCTGATGAAAACTCAGAACATCCAAGTTTACACACATGACTCTATCGGTCTTGGCGAAGATGGTCCAACTCACCAACCGGTTGAGCAGGTCGCTTCTCTACGTTTGACTCCAAACATGAGCACATGGCGTCCATGTGACCAAGTTGAGTCTGCAGTTGCTTGGAAACTGGCAATTGAACGTAAAGATGGCCCTTCAGCGCTTATCTTCTCTCGCCAAAACCTAGCACAACAACCTCGTGATGCTGAGCAAGTAGCAAACATCGCGAAGGGTGGTTACATCCTGAAAGATTGTGAAGGCAAGCCAGAGCTTATCCTTATCGCGACAGGTTCTGAAGTTGAGTTAGCGGTTAGCGCTGCTGCTGAACTGACAGCTGAAGGCAAAAAAGTACGTGTAGTATCTATGCCTGCAACTGACGCTTTCGATAAGCAAGACGCTGAATACCGTGAGTCTGTGCTTCCAGCTGACGTAACAGCACGTATTGCTGTAGAAGCTGGCATCGCTGACTTCTGGTACAAGTACGTTGGTTTCGGTGGCAAGATCATCGGCATGACAACGTTCGGCGAATCTGCACCAGCAGGCGAGCTATTCAAGATGTTCGGTTTCACTACAGAAAACGTAGTAAACACAGCAAAAGAGCTTCTAGCTTAGTCTTGATTAAATTGTCTCGCCCTTAAATGGGTTGATGCATACTGAAAGCCCCGCCTGAAAATGCGGGGCTTTTTTGTATCTGTCTGTCCCGTCCTGAAATGTGTTTACACATTGAGGACGAATTATGACTACTTCAAATAATACCTACGTTAAGCGCACTCAGCGTGATTACACACTAGGCTTTAAATTACAGGTCGTCGCCGCT
>NZ_CAWQUW010000030.1:0-29373 GCF_963898195.1 Vibrio sp. L3-7
ATTCTTTTCTTACCTCTGGTGTTAGCTTCGTTTATATAGGAGCACTACTGATATGACGAAAAGTAAGTTAAGTGGTACTTGGGTGTAGCTATGTGTTCATTCGGTCGAAGCAAACAATGGGGCAGAAATGAGTCAGCTCTGATCAAGGCCTGAAGTAGGAAATGTTAGATACGTTTTTGCCCACTCATTTTATCCTTTCCTACTCGTGCTTTTTGTTTGGATCTCCCACCACTCACGCCCCGATTCAACCATTCACTCCTCGTAATTACCATTCGTCGCATTGATAAAACTGCACGACAAATTCTAGTTAACCTTTCAACGTCAACATTTGAAAGGGATTAGAAATCATGACTACTTCACACTCATTTAATTCAAGCTCTACCACTTCTCTGCTTAAGCGTTCATTACTAATTGCACTTGTTTCATTCGCACCCACTTTGGCGCAGGCTAACCCAAGTTCAGACGTTCTTGATATCTACAATCAAGCCGCGCAAGGCAATGAAGATCTGGTTGAGGTGGCTTACGAACGCCTGAATGACACGTTACAACAAGATGGTGCTACGCCACTGACTTTAGTTTATTTAGGAAGCACAGAAACCCTGATGGGGCGTGATGCGTTCTTACCTTGGAACAAGATGAAGTATGTGGAAAAGGGTTTGTCGACCATTGATAAATCACTGGTGCTGCTTAAAGACGAAGACCAACCGATTCATGAGCAACCTCGTGTTCAAGGGCTGCCAGATTCTTACCTAACTCGCGCAATGGCCGCCGTTACTTACACCTCTCTGCCAGACATGTTTAACCATTTCGATCGTGGTTATGACTTGTTCCTCTCGTTACTCGCGGAAGATGATTTCCAACAGCAACATTTCGCTGCGACCTCGTGGATTTACCGTTACGCCATTACCGCATCGATTCGTGCTGAAGACTTCGAGCAAGCACAGATGTGGCTTGAAAAAATGGAAAACACCGATGCAGGCAACATCGAGACAATGACGGCTAAAGCCCTAATAGCGAAAGCTAAATAACAGCTACGAACGCTTAAGAATGATGGGTAATCAGAGGACAAGGGAATGATTGAATTTAAAAATATCGGCAAAGCGTATGTGACTGGCGGTCAACGTGTTGATGCATTAAACGAGGTCGATGGACACATCCAACGCGGTGAAATGGTGGCGCTGTGTGGGCCGTCGGGTTCTGGCAAAAGCACACTTTTGAATATTTTGGGTTTGTTGGATATGGACTATCGAGGGCAGATCAACATTGATGGCCAGCCGTATCCGACTGAGCAAATCGCCGCTGCGCGTTTTCGTCGTCAGTCGTTGGGTTTTGTGTTTCAGCGCTTCAATTTGGTTCCTGTAATGACGGCTCTTGAGAATGTCGCTTATCCATTGATGTTGAACCAATGCTCAAAACAAGAACAGCAGACCAGAGCTCAAGAGATGTTAGAGCGTGTTGGGCTAGGAGATTACGTTCATCACCGTCCAGACAACCTTTCAGGCGGTCAGCAGCAACGTGTTGCGATAGCCAGAGCCCTTATCCATAACCCAAGCTTGGTGATTGCCGATGAGCCGACCGCTAGCTTAGACAGCCACACCGCCAACCTTGTGATCGACATTATGAAAGAGCTCGGCCACGAAATGGGCACGACTTTTATCGTCGCAACGCACGACCCAAGAATGGCGCAGCGTTGCGACAGAATCATTGAGTTAATCGATGGTCAATTGGCTCCACAAGCTGCAACCACGGAGGCGATCTCATGGGCAAGTTAACACAAAGAATGAGCACGTTTTTACTTCCAACTTCGGTGCGTTTGGCGTGGTTGAACTTATTGAGAAACGGTCGACGCAGCCTGCTTTCAGTGTTGATCATCGCCATTGCGGTATTTGCACTGACCAGTGCCGGTGGTTATGGGCTTTACACCTATGAGTCACTGAGAGAATCGACTGCGCGTGATACTGGCCACCTTACTTTGAGCACGCCAGGTTATTTTGAACAAGATGAAGACATGCCGCTGAGCAATGGTCTGGACAACGTGCAAGCGCTAACCAAGAGCATTATTGGCGATAGTGATGTGCGTGGTGTGCAGCCGCGAGTCTATTTTAGTGGCTTGGTTTCTAATGGCAGTAAGTCGACCATTTTTATGGGAACGGGCGTGAATGAGCGTGAATTCGACATGAAAGGTCCTTTCCTTGATGTACGCAGCGGGCAAACCCTGTCGGATGTGCAATCCCCAAGATACGACAGTCAAGAACCACAAGTGATGCTGGGTACTGACTTGGCTCGTAACCTTAAAGTTGCGGTAGGAGATTGGGTGACTCTGCTCGCGACCACAAGTGACGGTGCTTTGAACGCTTTTGATTTTAAGGTGCAGGGCATCTACTCGACTGGGGTTCCTGAGCTGGATAAGCGTCAGTTGTATGTTCATATCACTGCCGCTCAAGAGCTGTTGGCCTCAGACAAAGTCAGTACCTTGTCGGTGTTCCTATTTGAAACAAGCAAAACCTCGACCGTTCAACAGCGCATCCAAACTGCTTTAGAGCGAAATAGCGCTAGCCAAAACGATCAAGGCTCAGAGATCGAGATTACCCCATGGCAAGATCGCGCGTTTTTCTACACCAAGGTTAAAGATCTTTACGACCGGATCTTCGGCATCATGGGCGCAGTGATGGCGTTGGTGGTATTTGTGTCGTTGTTTAACACCATGACTATGTCGGTGACGGAGCGTACTCGAGAGATCGGCACCTTGTCAGCACTCGGCAGTTACCCCTCTGAAATCGTCGCAGGCTTCTTAAAAGAGGCGGGTTTGCTGGCACTGATTGGTAGCGTTATTGGAGCACTAGTGAGTGGTTTGGTGTCGTTGCTACTGTTGGTGGTTGATATACAAATGCCGCCACCTCCCGGCAGAACCGAAGGCTACCCACTCAACATTTACTTCTCATTGGAATTGGTTGGTTACGCCACCTTAGGCGTGCTGACAATATGTTTAATCGCTGCTTATTTCTCTGCTCGTAAAGGCGTGAACAAGCCAATCACGGAGGCGCTGGTTTATGTGTAAATTAACTCGTTCAATTAAAATGTTGGGCTCTGTTTTGGCTTTGGCCTCGGTTTTAGCATTAACTGTAACATCGACGCCAAGCTGGGCAGTCGAGTCACAACAAGTCACTGAGATGATCGCCAAGGCGGATAGCTACCGCTTGAACAGTGCACAAGCCTCTAAGGTGGTTTCTCTGGTGGCGCTATACCAAGACGAACAACTGGATAAAACCCGTGAATACAACGTCTACACAAGACCAAATCGAGAGTCATTAGTCGTCTTTAAATCAGCTGTTGAGGCAGGTCAAAAGATGCTGATGATTGAAGATAACTATTGGTTACTGATGCCGAAATCGCGCCGACCAATTCGTATCACACCGATGCAAAAGCTATTGGGTGAAGCCTCGGTGGGCGATATCTCGACACTCACTTGGAGTGAAGATTACCAAGGTGAGTGGGTTGCCGAACAACTGGTTGAGATGCCGACTGGCGAGACAATTGATACCCATCACCTAAAGCTAGCGGCGAAAACCAAGGGTGCCAGCTATCAATCGATTGACCTGTGGTTAACGGCAGACCGAGCGTTTCCAGTTAAAGCGGATTTGTACCTGCGTTCAGGAAAGTTAGCGAAGCAAGCGTGGTTTGCTGAAGGTGTGCGAGATGGCTTGCCAAGTGTGGTATCGATGACCTTGCTCGATAAGATTCAGCCGAGTAAGAAAACCGTGATTGAGTACCGCGAAGTAATAGAACAAAGCTTGGAAGACAAATACTACAACCCTGCTTATTTGTCGCGTAACAGTGTATCTGGATTGTAGGTGATCGTATGAGAGCGCCCAATCGCCGATTCCACATAAAGTCTTCAATCACTACTTTGCTTGCTTTGTCTTGTGTAAGTAACACGATTCAAGCAGACGATCTGAGCTTGGCCTGGGATTGGCAACTGAGCGCTGAGTCGGTTGAATCGCGAGAGTCGCCATTCAGTCCTTTAGCATCAGATAATCGTCAGTCACTCAATGGTTTGCTGGATCTAGAGGTTGGATATGGCAATTGGCTTGGTCTGTTCGCAGTGAAAGCCAATGATATTGTGAGCAACAACCCTCAAGAACAAGACGCGACCTTTGAGTCTGAATTCATTGTGCGTGAGTTGTTTTGGCAAGGTGGTGTTGAGCTGTCGAATTCAGTAATCGGTGACCACTACCTCGATGTCACGCTTGGTAAGGTTCGTTTGGATTGGGGGGTGGGTTATGGCTATCGACCTTTAGACATCATCAAGCCTTATCGACAAAACCCGGTAGGCATTGTCGCAGAAGAGGGCGCGGGTGTGGTCTCGGCGTCACTGTTCGATATGACGGGCGAATGGACACTGCTTTACAGTGATTCGTCATGGACTTCCCAAGATGTAAATGAATTCGAAAAGCAGAATCAGCAACAAGGGGTTGGCTTACGTCGTTATAACCTAGTGGGCGATCACGAATATCAATGGGTCGCTTATTACGATGATGTACGCCACGGCTTGCTCGGGGCTAGTTTGGTTTCGGTATTAAACCTCGCGTGGGAGTTTCACGGTTCTGTGGTTTATCAAAGACAAAGCCTTGGCTATCGCCAGCCGAGTTCAATGCTTAAACCGGTTTATCTCGAAGAGCTGGGCGAGGCCTATCAAGCGTTAGCCGGATTAACATGGGCCAATGACACTGGCCACAATGTGGTGTTGGAATATTGGTTTGATAGCCGAGCTTGGAGTAACTCTGAATGGCAAAGCGCGATAGAAAGTTCTGAGTCTTTGTCGGTTAATCCAATGACAGCATCATTGGCTGGTTCTTACGCTCAGGGCTATCAACACGCCAATTTGGTTCAACACAACATCATGTTTCACTGGTCTTTGGATTCGACACATGGCTGGCTTGAAGATATCACGCCGACATTTGATGTGATGTTGTCTCCTCAAGACGGCGGCTTTATTGCGACCCAGTGGCTCAACTATCAGGCTTTAGATAATGGCAATTCATCGTTGGATTTGGAACTTGCTGCACGCTTTCTAGGCGGTAAAAGTGATTCTGCTTACGCCAACTTACCCGATAGTCATATGATTCTTTTAAATATCAAAGGACGATTTTAATGAACACTTTTTCAAACAGTAAGTTTCCATGGATTAAAAGCTTTACGCTGACCACTCTGTTTTGTTTCGTTATCGCCATTACCACACAGACAATTTGGGGCGGCGATCTTGTGGTCAATCTCGCGATAAGCTTTGGTTTTGGCTACAGCGCGGTGGGTTCTTCTTTTATCTTGGTTGAGGTGTTTAAGAGGAAATCAAAGGTGTTTGATGTAGGGATCTCAATGGTGATTGCGATGACCTTTGGTACCTTGAACGCGCACTATTGGCTGAATGGATATTTCGGAGCCAATATTTCTGACCTTAAATCTGTAGTGCTATTGGGCGTGATCTTCTGTTCGGTTTGCTATTACTATTTCTATACCCGAGAGCAACAACTACGCGCTGATAACGAATTGGAAGTGGCTAAGCGTCGTCAGGCAGACCAAGAAAAGGTGGTGGTGCTAAGCCAGCTGAAGCAACTGCAAAGCCAAATTGAACCGCACTTCTTGTTCAACACACTTGCGACCATCAATGTGTTGATTGAGAGTGACAGCGCGAAAGCCAAGTTGATGCTCGAAAAACTCACCGACTTGTTGCGTGTGACTTTGAAAAATAGCCGCATTGAGCAATCGACCATCGCACAAGAGGTCGACTTGTTAGACGCTTATCTTAATATTCAGAAGATACGCTTGGGGGAGCGCTTAGCGTTCTCGATTGAAACACACGAGATTAGCGATTTGCAGGTGATTCCACCGTTCTTGATTCAACCTTTGGTCGAGAATGCACTTACGCACGGTATCGAACCCAAAGCTGCGGGTGGCCAAGTGAATATTAGTATTACTCAACAAGCCCAGCAGCTAAAAATTGAAGTGGTTGATAATGGCGCAGGGCTGAAAACGCCTTCTGCGAATACGGGGCACGGTGTTGGGTTAAGCAATATTCGTCAGCGAATCGAAACCCTTTATGGTGATAAGGCGAGCCTAACGATTACTGAACAAACTGAAGGCGGGGTAGTGTCGACGATCTTGTTACCGCTGACTGACGCAGCCGCCTAGAAAGCACAGAACAGTGACGAAAAATAGACGATTTACAGTGTGAATTTAAAGGATTAACTATGAATAACCCAGCAATACAGCCGAGCGTAACGGCGATTATCGCAGATGATGAAGCACTGTTAAGGCATCACCTAGATAAGAGTTTGGCTGAGGTTTGGCCGGAGCTAGAAATCGTCAGTAAGGCACAAAACGGTTTGGAGGCGATGCAGAGTATTCAGCAGCTTAAGCCCGATGTGGCTTTTCTCGATATTCGTATGCCTGAGCTGGATGGTATCTCGCTCGCGAAACAATTGAACAAGCTAGATTCACCGCCATTGATTGTGTTCATTACGGCTTATGACGAATACGCGGTCAAAGCTTTTGAACATAATGCGATGGATTACCTGCTTAAGCCAATCAATGAAGAGCGCTTACTCGCTACCTGTCAGAAGGTTCAAGCGCGTTTGTCGAGCAGCCAAACGCAAACAGGTAATACCCCTGAACAACCTGATATCACGGCGTTAATGGCTCAGCTTCAACAGCTATCACAATCGTCTTCCCAGCAAACGCAGCCTCCTTATCAATCGCAGCCCCTTTATCAACAGCAGAAGAAACATCTAACGTGGCTCAAGGCTAGTGTAGGAGAAGACATTCACCTAATCGCAGTCGATGATGTGGCTTACTTCAAAGCGGAAGACAAGTACGTGTCGATATTCAAAAAAGGCCAAGGCGGTTTGCTAGAGGAGTTTATTCTTCGCGTGTCTCTAAAAGAGCTGATCGCCCAGCTTAACCCAGATGAGTTTTGGCAGATCCACCGCTCGGTGGTGGTGAAAGTGTCAGCCATTGATAAGGTGAAGAAAGGGCTCTCAGGCCAGATGTCTGCTTATGTGTCAGGAGAGAAGTTACCGATCAGCCGCGCTTCGCAAGCGCTCTTTAAGGGTATGTAGCAAACTAGCTTAAATGTATGTAGCCATTGATTTTAAATGTATGTAGCCATTGATTTTAAATGGATGTAGTTAGCGAGTTTAAATGGATGTTTTAGGCTCTTATCAAAACGCTGCTTTAAACGAGCACAATCAATCTTACATAACGTATAGTGATTTATAAAATAAAGATCTAGATCACAAAGATACTCATCCGGTTCAATATTAAATAATAATCGTTAACTCAATCTGTATATTGTCGATGAATGACATTAAGAGGTTGTTATGAAAACATATTATTTAGCGACGGCACTATGCCTAACTTTGGTTGGCTGTAGCTCAACATCAAAAACCACTGAAACCTTAATCCAGCCGGATCCGGCATGGACATCAGGCCAGCTAGAAAATGGCCTTACCTACCATGTTTATCCAGATCATGAAGAATCCGTATCTGTTCGTTTAGTCGTGCACGCGGGTTCAATTCAAGAGACTCATCAGCAAGAAGGTTATGCTCACTTTCTGGAGCACATGGCATTCAATGGCAGCAAGAATTTCTCTGAAAATGACGTGATTCGCTTATTTGAAGATGCAGGCGCTAGCTTCGGTGCTGATATTAATGCCTACACCTCTTATGAAGAGACGGTCTACCAGTTAGATTTGCCAGATAACGTCCAATTGCAGTCTGCCCTGACGTGGATGCGTGACATTGGTGATGGCCTGGATCTATCAAGTTCAGAAGTCGAAAAAGAGAAAGGCGTGGTTCTTGGCGAGTTTCGTATGGCTCGCCTCGATGATAAGTCATTCGGAGATATATATTATGATCACTTCATTGAAGGCGGCCCTTACGAATCGCAAGATGCACTAGGGACTAAATCGTCTATTGTGAATGCCACTCCTCAAGGTATCACCAACTTTTATCAAACTTGGTATCAACCTCAAATAGTTGAGCTGGTCGTTTCTGGTGATGTGGACATCAAAACCGTGATTCCACTCATTGAAGAAAAGTTTTCTAGCTGGGAACGTGGCGACACGCCGAGACCAGATAAACAGAAAGTGACCTCATTCAATGAAGATGATTATGTTGAGTACGCAGGAAGAGAAGCGCCAAGCATCACTCTGACGTTTAACCGAGGTTTAAATAGAGTTGAAAATCATGCTCAGCAGAACCAACGCAGGTTAGATGAAACCTCTCAACAATTGATTCGACAGCGATTAGAAGCGGTGTTCAATGATGCCGCGCTGCCGACTCAATGGATAGCGTCTGATAGCTATCGAATGGGTTCTCTGTACTATTCGTCAATAAGTGTTGGGTTTCCGACTGGAGGCCGCGAAGTTATCCAAAAAGATCTGCTTTCTACATTGGCATCACTGCGTGATTTTGGTGTTTCGGAAACGGATATTGTTGGTGAACTGCACTACTACCAAGACTTGCTGGATAACATTGAGCATGACTGGGATAAAATGGACAGCGTTGAACACGCGAATTACAAAGTGAGCAGGTTAGTCACTGATCGAATTGTCCAATCACAGAAAGACTATCAAGTCAGCTTGGAAGCTTTCATTGATAACTTGAGCCTTGAAGTGATTAACGACAACATCAAGAATCTACTTTCTGATGATTACTTTATTGTTATTGGGATGGACGACAATGAAGACAGAACTGCGGTCATCAACTCTCTAGATAGCTTAAAAACCACGTATAGCGAGGCGGGAATTCCGCCGCTTGCGATTGGAACAGCCAGTGCCTTTGCTGTACCTAGCTCGCAAGGCGAGGTTGTGCTTGCTGAACAAATGTCCGTAGATCCATACATCCAAAAGTGGACGTTAAGTAATGGTATCGATATGTGGTACTTGCGTGATTATGTGGCAGGTGATGATGTCGGTGTAATGTATATGAGCCTTGGCGGAAAAGCCGCTTTGGATCCGAGCTTGTACCCAGCGGTTGAGGTCGCATTACCTACTTTCGCTCGAAGCGGTGCCGGTGAGTTTACGGGCTCTGAGCTTTTAGCGTACTTTGATCGTGAAAATATTCGCGCCGATTCCTTCATTGGTAATACTCGTCATGGTATTGAATTTAATATCAATAAAGACGGGCTTGAAGACACGCTTGCTGCGCTTTATACCTTCATAACTGCGCCTAAAATTGTTCCCGATCAGTTAGAGGCAGTGAAGCAGGAGTTTGCACAGGGTCAGGAATCTTTCTTGAGCAGCCCTGTTGGCCAGTTTGAACGCGCAAGAAACCAGAACATCTATCGTCAGGACAGTGGCCACCTCTTTGTGGGTAAAGAACGTGTTGAAGCAGTTTCTGTGGAAGACATCGCTAATCTTCATCAGCAACTGTTTGGTCAAATGAGACATAACCAATTGGTGATCGTGGGTGATATCGACCCAAGTGAATTAAAGCCATTGGTTGAGCAATACTTGGCTTCGATTCCATTAGAAAAAGCCGACGTTCCTGACTTTAAGGTGGCCTACAAGCAGCCATCTGAATCACGCATTGATTTAGCCATCAATAATGTGAATAGTGCAGAGTACGTCTTACGAGTCATCTCTGAACCTACAACCGAAACCGACCAAGGCGTGACGGCAAAAGATATCTTCACGGAAAACTTGCTAGAACGACTGCTGGCGACTCGCTTAGATGCTTATATTCGTGAAGAGTTGAGTTTAGACTACTCACCTTATACGTATTCGGCGTCTGCAGATGGCGAACTGAGTCATGAGTGGGTTATTGGTGCGATGATAGCGCCTGAGAACGTTGATAAAGTGGAAGTGGCGATCGATAAGGTGATTGCAGACCTTCTACAAGGTGTCTCTGAAGAGGAAATGCGAGCGGTAGTGAAACAGTTTGAAGCTGACTTCACGCCTCTCGAGATGAGCTCCATCGACCAAGCCTGGTATTTGTCTCGTTATTTACTTCATGGTTACGACATCGAAGCTTTGTCTCAAGTTGAGCGAGTGGCGAGGTCGATCACTGCGGAAGACATGAATCAACTTGTCCAACGCATCTTTGGTGAAAATAGCCGTAAGGTTAAGAACATCATGCGTCCTAAAGCCTAAAGCCTAAAGCCTAAAGCCTAAAGCCTAAAGCAGACAGAAACACTTAACCCAAAGCCAAGCGCGCATCGCTTGGCTTTCTTGTTTTTACACCATTCATAATATCTATGCACCAAGCTTTGTTGAGCTCTTTTGGAGGTATATAAATCTAAATGCCGTGAGTGCCTAATCGGTTGCATCGTATCATTTTCTAAAAAAATGTTTTAAATCAAGACAGCGTTTCATTTGTATTGTAGATTGACGATCTACGAGAATGTTGTTTGGATATTAGATTGCTTAAATTAGGTACCCGATTAGTCTTAATGTTGTTTTTACTGAGCTTTGGCTTAGTGAACTCTAACGGCTATTCGTTCCCTTCTAAGCCATTTCAAATATACTCGGCTCAAGAGCAATCTTCACAGAATGAACAATCTTCCTCGATAAAACAGTGTAAACAAGCCGCTACGGATAACCCGTCGAGCTACTTTGAGTGCAACAAAGCTCAGTTTGGCACCGATCCTTCTGGTGACAGTTCCAACTATCACGACACAGAGTCGAGCCTCCAAGCTGCAAACTTCAGACGTATGCTCAGTAACGAGCAAGAAAGCGTGGCCGATCTTGAGCCTGCTTATCATCTACTGATTGACTTCTCTCCCCCCTCAATACTGGCTTCCCTGCTCTTCAACACGCCGTTGTTGGATTCCAAGCTGCACTGGACCAGTATTGTGAGTTCTCCGTCTTCCCGGCTTTCTGGGTGGAAAGAGGGCAACATCCAATACTCGCATTTCCGAGAACTTCTTAGCTAATCGTTTGACCCTAAATTGGTCGTATCGATGGTCGCCTCGCGTGCCCGTTGAACTCGCCAATTAACCAAGACAAACATAGCGACATCAGCTTTAGCATCACTACCGTTCAATCAGCTTGTTCTGGTTTCAGCTATCGATCGTGTTCGCAAAACATTAGTTATACCAATCGTAGTAAATAACTGGTCATCCTAGCTGGTTAAAACGCTCGTTCACTGCTTTTTTCCGGTGCTATTTTTGAGCTCGTATTTACGGTGATTGGTAAAAAGAAGAGATCTTGACTGTGAAAAAACGCATTCCAAGAAAACAAATCAACCACTATTCAAAGTGGAAATACGCGGTGCTTATCGCCACCATTATCATCATGGTTCTGAGTGCTTTACCTTCTTGGTATGGCGAGAATGCCTCGGTTCAAATTAGCAATCGTTCTGAGCAGACAATCGATGCGACTCAAATTACTCAATACCTTGCGAGCGAAGGCATCCAAGCCAAATCTGCATTTCAAAAAGACAAACGTTTAGTCGTGATCTTAGAAGACGCTGAACAACAAGCGAAAGCCAAAGAGGTGCTGAATGAGCGCCTATTGGATAACGCGACCGTTGCGCTAGCGATGGAGCCAGCAGCACCAAAATGGTTGACTGACATGGGTTTTGCGCCAATTCAGTTAGGCCTTGATTTGCGTGGTGGTGTGCAGTTCTTATTAGAAGTGGATATGGAGCCGGTTTATCACGCGCAAGCTCAAGCTATGGTCGACGAGATCACCAGCGAAGTGCGTTATGCCCGCGGTAAAGTGGTGAACAACCAAGTTCAGTTTGATTTCCGTACCGACGCCGATTTCGAAAAAGCACAGAAGCTGATTCGTCAAGAGTTCCCGCAATGGCTACGTAACCGCTCAGACAAATCGCTAACGTTAACTCAGTCTGAAGAAGAACAAAGAACGCTACGTAACCTAACCGTTCAACAAAACCTGCAAATCATGCGCAGCCGTATTGAAGAATTAGGCATTACGGAAGCATCGATTCAACGTCAAGGTGAAAGCCGTATTCGTATTGAACTGCCGGGTGTACAAGACCCTGCAGCTGCGAAAGACGTGATTGGTGCTACTGCTTCATTGGCGTTCTATTCGGTGTACGACAATGCCACTCGCAGTACTCAAACCCTGAAAGATTCAGACGGCAACCGCGTGGTAGTCGACCGCAAGGCGGTGTTGAGTGGCGAACACATTATTGATGCTCGCAGTGGCATTGGTGAGATGGGCAGTGCAGAAGTCAACATTACGCTGGATTCTTCTGGTGGTAAGAAAATGTCTGAGTTCTCACGTCATAACATCGGTAAGCCAATGGCAACGGTGTACAGCGAATACAGCCGTGATAGAGCAGGCAACAGCAAGCAAGACAGCGAAGTGATTAGTGTGGCAAACATCCAATCTCAACTGGGTAGCCGCTTCAGAATCACAGGCGCTGGCAGCTTGGCTGATGCGCAAGAGCTTGCGTTACTGCTGCGTGCGGGGTCATTGACTGCGCCTGTGACCATCATTGAAGAACGTACCATTGGCCCATCTTTGGGTGCTGAAAATGTAACTAACGGCTTTGCTGCTTTGGCACTTGGTCTTGGCCTTACGCTAACGTTTATGGCGCTATGGTACCGCCGCTTAGGTTGGGTCGCGAACTGTGCATTGGTGGTTAACATGACCACATTGTTTGGTTTGATTGCGCTGCTACCGGGTGCGGTGTTAACTCTGCCGGGTATTGCGGGTTTAGTACTGACCGTTGGTATGGCGGTGGACACCAACGTGCTTATCTTCGAGCGTATTCGAGACAAGATGAAAGAAGGGCGCAGCTTTGCTAGCTCTATCGACCGTGGTTTCGATAGCGCATTCTCGTCAATTTTCGATGCTAACGTCACTACCATGATCGTTGCTGTGGCTCTATATACCATTGGTAATGGACCGATTCAGGGCTTCGCTCTGACACTGGGCTTAGGTCTTCTAACCAGTATGTTTACGGGCATTTTTGCTTCACGAGCGATCATCAATTTGGTTTGGGGGCGTGACCAACGCCACGATGTAAGGATTTAAGCATGAGTACTTCAAAAATGACTATTTCAGACCGCTATTTTTCAAATAGCAATATGACTCGCCTTCGTAAGGTGATGTCTGTGATTTCTATTGTGCTGTTCATGAGCTCTGTGATGCTGGTGGCAGTGAAAGGTTTTAACTGGGGTTTGGACTTTACTGGCGGTGTGGTTGCCGAGGTTCAACTCTCCGATCAAGTGACTAAAGACGCCTTAAAAACAAAACTCGATACGGCTTTTCAACAAGACGTTCAAGTGGTTGGTATGGCAGAGCAGGATCGCTGGACGATTCGTTACAGCCAACTGACAGACGCTCCACAACCAAACTTAGTGGATGCTTTGTCATCGGTAAGTGACCAAGTAAAAGTGCTTAACAGCAGCGTGGTTGGGCCTCAAGTGGGTCAAGACATGGTTGACCAAGGTGGCTTGGCGGTATTGGTGTGTTTCCTAATGATCATGCTGTATCTGAGTGTACGGTTTGAATGGCGTTTGGCTCTGGGTGCGCTTGCCGCGATCATCTATGACGTGACGCTCATCTTGGGTCTGTTCGCTTTTACTCAGTTTGAGTTCAACCTGACCGTATTGGCGGCCGTGCTAGCGATTCTCGGTTACTCATTGAATGACTCGATCATCATCGCCGACCGTGTGCGCGAAATGCTGCGCGGCAATCCAAACGGTGATACTGATAACCTGCTCAATGAATCGGTTAAAGCGACCTTCTCACGCACCATGGTGACTTCAGGAACAACGCTAATTACCGTATCAGCGCTTTGGCTACTGGGTGGCGCCGCGCTGCAAGGTTTCGCGATTGCACTGGTTGTAGGTATTGTCAGCGGTACGTGGTCTTCCGTTTCGGTCGGTATCACACTGCCTAAGTTACTTGGCCTACAGCCTTGTCACTACCAAGTGAAAGCGCCAGTAGAAGTTGAGGGTGAGTACCCTTAGTCAAGCTAAGCTAGCTTATGCACGCTAGGCTGATTTACTTACGCTATTAACCGAAACCAATAATAAAAGCCCTTGAACTCACTTAACCCCCTAAGTAAGTTCAGGGGCTTTATTTTTTATAAGAGTCAACTGGTTAGAGAAAAGTGAGCCTATTTCAAAAAACGATGGATTGAGCAGGCAAGCCCTCATGATATGAAGTATGTTTAGATGACGTTAGTAGAAATGAGGCAAGGGAATGGAATATCGACATCAATGTCATGTAGGCGACCATGGTGATGCACTGAAGCATCCAGTATTGAGTGCACTTGTTCAGTCATTAATGCAGCAGCATTCACGCCTCAATGTTATCGACACGCACTCAGGTACAGGGTGTTATGACCTCACTACCGCACCAAGTAATCACGCCGGTGAGTTTGCTGAAGGGGTCGGGTATTTGTGGCGCAATAAGGCTTACCTTCCTCCGGCATTCGCTTCTTTTATGTCGGTACTGGAATACTACAATCCGAATCAACTTATCTCTTTGTATCCGGGTTCTGCCGCCATCACTTACCAACAAGGTCGCAGCCAAGATAGTTTCTATTTTTCAGACATTCAGCAAGATGAAGCTGATTTACTGCAAACCAATATTGAGAAGTTACAATGTAACCTGGATATTTCAAGCAAGCTTACGATTAGCGCAGGTGATGGGCTTAAAGCGTTACCTGATGACGTAGCTAAACATGACAATCACCATCTGATTGTTATCGACCCACCCTATGAAACCGATTCAGAATATCTCGCGGTGATTGATGCCTTAGTTAAGGCGTATCAGCAATCTGAGAAGGTATCTGCACTAATTTGGTACCCGCTCTACACGGATGACAAGAGCTCACTGATTTTGAACCACTGTGTGACCGCAGTGAAAGATGGTTTGCTGCCAAGTCCGATTAAGTCGGAGCTTCGCCTTCGAGATCCTAAGGGTGATGATCGCCTGATCGGTAGTGGTTTACTGTTGTTCAATCCACCACAAGGCATTGCTGGAACGGTCGCGGATACGCTTGATTATTTACACAGCCAACTCGCGACCAATGGTGAAGGATATTGGCAAATGAGAAGTCTATAAATCTGATTTCTATGGATTTTATGATGATTTTCTAGACGCTGCTCACTAAATCACTGTTATTTATGTGGTTTAAATTGACCAAACGCTAACTTTTATCGATTGATTAATTGCAGTGAATCATTTAAAAATAGAATATCAATGCGCACAAGTGCATAATGGCTCATAAGTTAAATAATTAATCTTAAGATTAAACTAGATTGTGGTTTACCCCCTAAACTGCATAAGGCTCGCACTAGTCATGCGAGCCTTTCTTTTGCCTGTCGGAAATGTTTCTAGTGGTTAGAAACCATCATCTCCTCCAAATCCACTACAACGCTGGATAATCGATGTAGCCTTTTTCGTTGCCGCCGAACAGAGTGGCGCCATCGAGATCGGATAGTTCGTTGCCGTTTTGTAGGCGTGAAACTAGGTCTGGATTAGCAACGAATGGGCGACCAAATGCGACGAGGTCGGCGTAGCCTTTGCTTAATACTTCCTCAGCGCGTTGTGGTGTGTAGCTGCCAGCGACGATGATGGTGTTAGAGAATAGCTCTCTTAGTTCTACGCGGAAGCTTTCAGGTATCACAGGCGCGTCATCCCAATCGGCTTCTGATAGGTGCAGATAAGCGATATTACGAGCTTGCAGTTTCTTTGACGCTTCTAAAATCGTTGGCACGATGTCTGGACAGTTCATGTCTTTGAAGGTGATGAATGGGGCCAAACGTACGCCCACTTTGTCAGCACCAATCGCTTCAATTACCGCATCCACGACTTCAATTAGAAAGCGAAGTCGGTTCTCACGACTGCCACCATAGTTGTCGGTGCGCTTATTTGAATTGGTTCTTAGGAATTGATCGATGAGGTAGCCATTACCACCGTGGATTTCCACTCCGTTGAACCCTGCCTCGACAGCTTTTTTCGCTGAGTTAGCAAAATCTTGAACAACACGATCGATGTCTGCTTGGGTCATCTCTCTTGGTTGGATGCAATCCACCATGTTGCCGTTACCATTTTCATCAGAGATCCAAACCTGCGTTTCTATGGGTGCCAGTGCAGAAGGTGCAATCGGCAACTCGCCTTTTTGAAAGGTAGGGTGTGATACTCGGCCTACGTGCCATAGTTGGCAGAATATCGCTGCACCTTGCTCTTTTGCTGCTGTGGTGACTGATTTCCAACCTTCGATTTGCGCATCGGTATAAACGCCGGGTGTGAATGAGTAACCTTGAGAGTCATCTGAAATTTGTGTGGCTTCAGTGATGATTAGCCCTGCACTTGCTCGTTGTTGGTAATAAGTCGTCATCATGTCGTTTGGCACGTTTCCAGGTTGGCTAGTGCGAGCGCGTGTCATGGGTGCCATAACGACACGGTTTTGCAGCTCTAGGCCTTTCAGTTCTGATGTTTCGAATAACTTGTTCATGATCTCTACCTTTATGAATTTTTAGTGCTGTGCCAATTCCAGTTTGATAATGAATTGGCACTTTGAAGTTACGGAGTTCTTAAATTATTTAGCTTCTGTTGGTGCAAATATTGAGTTGCTTTGTGGTTTCTCGTTTCGGTTAGCTTTAGCGATTAAGAACAAGCCGACGATAGGAACCACAACGGCTGCGAACGGAATCATACCTGCGCCTAGTTGGCTGTCGAGTACCATGCCGCCAAGGAATCCACCAAAGGCATTGGCTAGGTTAAACGCTGAGATATTCGCAGTTGCTGCTAGCTCTTGCCCTTCGCCACCGTGGTTCATTACTCGAAGTTGCATGGCAGGGACGTTCGCAAATGATGCAATACCAAAGACAAATGCGGCTGCAACGAAGAGGATTTTGTTGTCTACCACAAGGCCAACCACAACCAATGAAACGATCATTGCGACTGCCCAAAACATTGAAGCTTTGCCTAGGTTTTTATCTGAAGAGCGTCCGCCCAAGGTGTTACCGATGATTAAGCCAACACCTACAATCACTAAGATCCAAGTCACTGATTCTTGACTGTAACCCGTGATGTGCATGGCGATTGGCGCAAGGTAGCCGTAAAGCGTCATGAAGCCAGACCAAGCAAAAGCGGTGATTGCTAAGCTGATCAGCAACATTGGATTTTTGAACGCTAACAGCTGAGTTTTGATGTCTTTCGCTTCACTGTGACCGGTCGACTTAATCGAAGTCAGAATGGCAAGCATCGCGATAGTGCCAAGTGCTGCCACGGTAAAGAAAGTGGTGTGCCAACCGAATTGCAAGCTGACCCATGTACCAGCTGGAACGCCAAGAACGTTAGCGAGTGTTAAGCCTGCGAACATCTGGCCAACAGCACGACCTGCCATTTTTTCAGACACTAAGTTGGTTGCAACAACCGCACCGATACCATAAAAAGGGCCTTGCACTAAGCCTGCGATAACACGGCTGGCAAGTAGAAGTGGGTAGCTAGGAGCAAGGGCTGATAAGACATTACCGATGATGAACAGCGCCATTAAGCCAATCAGCACCATCTTCTTGTTAAAGCGAGCAAGGTAGATGGTTAAGATCGGTCCACCGATAACGATAGCCAAAGCGTAGGCACTGATTAGGTAGCCAGCTTGACCTTCTGTGATTGAAAGTGATGTGGCGATCTGTGGAAGAATGCCTGCGATAACAAACTCAGCCGTGCCGATTGCAAATGCAGCGAGTGTCAGTATCCAAACTTGGAATGGAATCTTTTCTTTATGGGTAGTTTCTTTATGGATAGTTTCTTGGTTGACGGTTTCTTGTTTCATGATGATCTACCTATGTAAATTCTTGTTTGTTAGGACGTGAGATACACGCCCTAACGATTGTTCTTTATGTCTTTGCTTCTTTGCGGAGTGTTAGCCGAGTAGAGCGCCGCCATCGATATCGATGATAGACCCTGTGACGTATGGGTTATTAATTACGAACAGGTAACCCATGGCTATCTCTGAAGGCTCGCCAACCTTGCCTGCGGGTAGGTTGTTTTTGGCGTTGTCGTACATGTTTGCACGAGCGGAATCGTCCATGTTTTTGTAGGCTTCCGTCATGGTTAAACCCGGACTAACGGCATTGACTCGAATGGGTGATAGCTCTTTCGCCAGTATTTTGGTTACGCTTTCTAGTGCGGCGTTGATGGCGGTTTTTACGTAAGCGCCTGCCACAACCTTGCGTGACAACATGCCAGTTGTGAACGTGATAGACCCGTTTGATGTCATGTAACGAGCGGCATGTTTGGCTACGTTTAAGCTGCCCCAAAACTTAGTGTCAAAAGCTGTCTTGGCGTCTGCGGTTGCTACGTCTGTTACTTTTCCTGCGGGAGCGGATGAGCCAGCCGTTACGATTAAGTGGTCAAACACGCCAATCGATTCGAAGTATTCACAAATCGACTTTTCATCGGTGATATCAACGCCGGTGTGTCGGCTGGCAATATGTACCGTGTTGTTCTCGTTTCTTAGTTGCATCGCGAGTGCTTTGCCGATACCTGATGTGCCACCAATGATGACGAAAGTGTGTTTCTCTTGTTTAGTCGATTCGTTAGTCATTCTCTGAATTCCTGCGTTGTTCTGTTGATGTTTGCCATTATATTTATTCGACTAAATTTGATAATTGGTTAAAATATAAATTCATTATTCGGTTAATCTGAATAGTGTGACTGAGTATTCAAATCGAGCATTAAGATCGAGAAGTAAGACGAAGAGGTGGAAGCGAGAATCGTATGGATAAGTTTTCAGATATGGCGATGTTCGTGAGCATTGTTAAGCATCACGGGTTAGCTGCGGCTGGGCGAGAGTTAGGGCTTTCTCCTGCGACCATGACAGCAAGGCTGCAGGCGCTTGAAGAACGATATGGTGTGAAGTTGTTGAATCGAAGCACGCGTCATGTGTCTTTGACCGACTCTGGGGAGTTGTATCACAAGGCATGTTTGGAGATTTTAGACAACGTCAGTGAGGCCGAAAACCTGATTCAAAATGGCGTAAAAGAAGTCAAAGGCTCGCTAAAAATTGCCGCGCCAAAAGACATCGGAAAGCAGTACATTCTTCCTATTCTTTCGGAGTTTTGCCAGCAGTATCCGGACGTTATTCCTTACCTGTATTTGAACGATAACCTCTCGAACATTGCTGAATCTGGCATGGATATCGTGATTCGTTATGGTGAACTGGTCGACAGCAGTTTGATATCCAGACGCTTATCACCAAGCCGACGTGTGTTGTGCGCTTCTCCTGAATATCTTGCTAAACATGGAACACCGTTAACACCACAAGATTTGGTCGAACACGACTGTTTAGCCATGCTGCGCAGTAATGAAGAGCTCAAGACATGGCACTTCCAAGATCATGATATGAAGAAGTCGGTGACGGTTGTGCCGAAGCGATTTTCAGATGATGGTGAAGTGATTCGGTACTGGGCATTAAAAGGTGAGGGCATTGCGCTTAAATCAGTGCTGGATGTGCAAGACGACATCAATAACCAACGCCTTGTGACTCTGCTTAATGGCTACATGAAAAACTTCAATACCGCGATGTCGGTGTCGAGCGCCGACTTGAATGTGGTGTACATCAGCAAGAAATATCAGCCGAAGCGTATCCGACTGTTTTTGGATTTTCTGTTTGAGCGCTTTGGCGATTACGTCAGCTCGAGTCGTTAATTTCCGAGTTAAACAAGTAAAAGAAATACAACGATGGCAACCGCTAACGCTCTTGGGATAAAAGTATCTTTGTCTATCATGGGCACCTCTTATCGTGCCTCAAATGAATGAGGCACGGGTTATTTTTTTGGGTTAACGAAGGTGTAGGTAGAACGGAGAGAAGGTATCAATCACATCAACCAAACGTTGAAGTTGCTTGATATCGCCCTTGGTTGCTTTCGCTGTTGATTCTTCAACATTGATGTCTTTAACTAAGAACAAGTGAACAAGGTCTTGTTTTGACATATCGACGGTGAGATCGGCGCTCTCAGAGCTAAAACCATTGTCGACAGCCATTGTGCGGTTAGACACGTTGACAAGGTATGGGCTTCCATCCACAACAAGGTTGATGACGTGCGTCTCGTTGGTGTTCAATTGCTCGGCTATTAGGCGAGTTGGAATCAGTGACATCACATCATCGGTTGGTGCCTCAACGAACTTGCTGGCATCGCCAAAAAAGTTCATTGTATCGAGTACGCCATCTAGTTCTCCGCGAAGCTCTGCTGCACCTGTGAGTGCCCAGTGACGCCAACCCGGGGTCGATTGTTCCCAACCCCAACGCTCTAGCGCAACGGCTTTTTGTCCACGAGCATACATATCGTTGTGATCGACTCGGATAACATGCGTTAGGATCTGCATCGCTTCACCGTACTGTTGTTTTTCGATCATGCGATCCGCAGCCTTTCTAATGGCGTCTGAGCCACCCATCATATCAACGTAAAGTTGCGCCATGTCTTTGTGTGCAGGCTTCGCAAGCTCACTGGCATCACCATTGAACCAACCAACATTACCCGCATAGATATTGGCAACATTTTGATATTCTGAGCCACGCAACGGGCGAAGGTAGTCGTGATCTTTGAGTTCTTCAGGCAGACGAATACTGTCCGAAAGCTCATGCATGGTATAGCCTTTGTTGATATGGCGAACCGTTTGATCTTGCATGTAGCGCAGTGAATCCGCGTAGGCTTTCATTACATCTTCAACACGCTCTTGGCTTACTGCAGAACGGCCGTGGTGTAGGGATAGCGTTTTTGGCTGATAGCGGCGCATACGGTCTATAGAGTCTGCCCATTCAAGGCCGTCACGGTACTCGGTACCACGAATGGTGTAGAGGTTTGGAATGGTTTCACCTTGAATGGTATCGCCACCGACCATGTCTCCCGTTTCATGTACATAGAGTGCAACACCATCTGGCGCTTCTCCTGGGGTGTGGAAAAACTCCAATGTAAGGCCATCTACCTTCATGATCATCAGATCGTCGACTAAGATATTTGGCGCGAAGAAGGATTTGTTTTGTGATTGCATCACGATGTCTGCTGGGTAGCCAACACCTTGGTTTACCCCTTTATCGTAGTCATTGTTATGAGGGATAAAGGCACCAAATGCATACGCGGTTCGAATCGACTGTTGATTAAGATAAATGCCAGACTCTTCATTCATTTTCTTCTGGAAATCAACATGAGCGATGACATTAATTTTGCCAGATTCGAAGTCTTCACGCGTTGCTAGCCCCTCGGTTCCTGCCCATTGATCTGGGTGGTGGTGAGTATAGAAAATCGTATGAACCTCACGCTCGTCTCCAGTTGCGTCACGGTAAGCCGACAGCATGGCTTCACCGGTTTCAGCCGTTGAACCAGCGTCGATAATGATCAGTCCTTTGTCACCTTGAAGGAAGGTGATCGAAGCTCCCTCAAAGCCAAATGCGTTGTACATGCGGTCTGATAGCTTAAAGATCACAGGGTTGGTCATTGCTTCTTCCATCGCTGCTAACTCTGGATGAATTTTGCCTTCTTGCAGCGCCTTTTCCATGTTTTCTTTGTTGTATTCCGGCGTGAATAGAGGTTCACCTCGCCAGATTATTTCTGGGAATGACCCCGCTAGTTTTGTCGAGGCATTTTCAGATAAAGGGAAGTAACTTTGCTGCTCAGCAGACATGGTTGGAGAGAGAAACTCAATGCCATTAGCAAACGGGTCATAGTTATTAGAAAGCACAACATCGTACTCGCTCATATCGAATGAGTGGTCATGGTCGCCGTGAGTTAAACGCTCTGATGCATGATGAGAGTGAGCCATCACATTGCAAGAAGCTAAGATTGAGAGAGCAATAATAGTTTTTTTCATAGTGTTACCCTGGTTCTGTATTTCGTATGAATCAGACTCAGAATCCATCCTGTTTCGTCGTTCTTCAAAAGTTGAAGGATACGAGGGTGTGTAATAGGCCTCGTTGATGACGATATCTTAGGCAGTTTTTAAGCGGCGAACCATAGGGTAGTAACTATAAAAAACATAGATTTTATCTATGTAATTTGGTTTATTTTGTATTTACATTACGAATTATCATTACTTGCATAGTTTTTGTTTATTTCTTGGAAGGTAGCGTTAGATGCTTTTTGATATGTTCTCGAACTTGAGCATGTCGCTGATCTTGAATACTGCGTTTGTGATAAATCATTTTCATTTCGTAGTTACGCAACGCAAATGGCGGTTCGAGGACTTTTAGCCCTAGCTCTTCTGCTAAATTAAACATGGACTCACTGACAATACACACCGCGTCAGAGTTACGAGCGTTCAGCAGTAGATTCGATTGACCGGAAACTTCTCGAACCACGTTACGCTCAAATGCTTCTTCAGTTCGGGTTTCTAGTGCGCTTACATTTTTGTCTTTTAGGCGCAGCATGATGTGCTCGGCGTTTTTGAACTGCTCAAGGGAGATGGTATCGCCAATCGTTGGGTGGTCTTTACGACACGCAAGTGCGAGCTTTTGGGAGCCGATCGATTCGACAATAAAGGAGTGATCAGTAACAGAGATATCGTCGACAACAATATCCACCTCTCCGGTTCTTAGTTTGTCCAAAATGCTGTATTCGATGGCGGGAGTTTCAACAAAGTAGACGCCTTCATAACCAGGGAGTGCCTGCATGATCACTTCTGGGCAGCAGATTTTTAGCTTTCTCTTTTCTTCAAATACTGAGTCGAGCCGACCTAATATTTCTCGGCATTGCTCAGCAAGATAATGCGCATCTTCTGTCGGCTGAATTGAACGACTGGTGCGATAAAACATGATCTTTCCGCTCTGCTCTTCAAAGTTTTTTATCGCGGCGGTCATTGATGGCTGAGTCATATTCATATGTTCTGCTGCCTTAGAAATACTCTTGAAGTCATAGGCTGCGAGAAAGTGTTTAATCAGATTGAGATTCATATAGGTGTGCCCTGTAGAAAGAGATTAAATAGTTTGAATACGACTCAGTGATCGTTGTGTCGATGATGGTAGAGTCAGTGGTGCCGAGATTTAGCTTAAATTATGTGTTGAAAACATGCGCTATATATTTGTTGGAAAACACATTTTTTTACCAAAATAACAAATCAGGATATGATGGGTGAAAAGTAACCAGCAACCAGTAACCAGAACAAGGAGTGCTCATGAAACAGGTCGGAGATACGGTTATCAAACCTTTTCATAAGGCAACCTGCCATTGCGGTGCGGTTGAATTAGAGCTCAGCTTACCTAACGGGATAGAAAAACCACGTCGTTGTGATTGTTCTATTTGCCGTCGTAGAGGGGCGATTGTGGGCTCTGTTGCGCTGGATGGCATCAAGATCCTCAAAGGTGCGGAGCATCTTAAGCTTTATCAATTCAATACCAACACCGCGAAGCATTACTTCTGCTCAAACTGCGGTATCTATACCCATCACCAACGCCGCTCAAGCCCAAATGAATACGGTTTTAACATCGGCTGTTTGGAAGGGGTGAACCCTTTTGATATTGGTGATGTGGTGACCAACGATGGCGTTAATCACCCTGCTGATCGCTAAGTCGTTACACAATATAAAAGGAATTAATTATGTCTGAATATGGAGCGGTCATTCGCTGGCAAAAAGCGGAAGATGAAGCCTTTAGCGACAACCAATACAGTCGCGGTCATACGTGGGAGTTCGATGGTGGTATCACTGTGCCAGCTTCATCTTCTCCTCATGTTGTGCCACTGCCGTTTTCGGTGGAAGCGAATGTCGACCCAGAAGAAGCCTTTATCGCGGCACTTTCTAGCTGCCATATGCTGACGTTTTTGGGCATTGCTGCAAAGCAGAAGTACGTGATCGACTCTTATGTGGATGATGCGACTGGTGTGCTGGAAGAAGATGAATCAGGCCGCTCGTCTGTCACTAAGGTGACTCTGTGCCCTAAGATTGTGTTTTTAGGTACCAAAAATCCGACCGCCAAGCAGCTCGAAAAACTGCATCACTTGGCACACAAAAACTGCTTTATCGCGAACTCGGTCAAGACTGAAATTGTGGTCGAGATGCGAGATTAATCTTAATTAATCACAAGATTTCTTTAAAAGCTTCGTCCTTTTTATCTCGCTATCGTCTTAAGGGTATTCAGGCAATCCAGTAGATTGCAAAAGAACCAAACACACTATTTGAGGACTCCTTCATGACAGCGTTTAACAGTGCATCGAATTACGGTGAAAATGCGTTTATCAAAAGCAAACCAGAGATGCTAGAGAGCATTTACAACACCACCGATGTATTCCCATATTGGGTTGCCGATATGGATTTTCAGGTAGCGGAACCGATCACTCAAGAGCTTAATCGCTTGGTTGAGCGTGGTGTGTACTCGTATGAGTTTAACGAACAGGCGGTGTTTGAGGCGCTATCTCAATGGTATTCAAAGCGTCATGGTTTAAATCTGTCTTCAGACAAATTCGTTCAGGTTCCGGGAGTATTACCAGGCATCGCGTTGTTACTGCGCCAGTTTACCAACGAGGGTGATGGTGTACTTATTCATACGCCGGCTTACCATCAGTTCGCTAATTTGGTGAATAAAGCAGGTCGTCAGGTCGTGAATAGCCCGTTGATTAATGACGGACAGAGTTATCAGGTTGATTTTGCTGGTATGGAGCAACAGATCATCGACCAGCAAGTGAAGACGATGATTTTCTGCAATCCGCATAATCCGACTGGGCGAGTGTGGACACCTCAAGAAATTGAACAAGTCATCGAGATCGCTAAGCGCCACGATGTGCTGATCATCAGCGACGAAGTTCATTCCGACATTATTTTTGAAGGTCACGCTTTTACGAGCTTAACCAGCTTTGATTACGACAAGGTCATTGCCTTGATTGGCTCTCCGGCGAAAACCTTCGGTATGCACAGCATCTCAAATGGTTATGTGTACACCAACAATTATGAGTTATTTGAAGCGTTCAAAACCAATGTAGTGGCGATGTATCTTGACCATGGTAATGCGTTCAGTACGTTTGCAACCGTGGCTGCCTTTGAGAAAGGTGAAGAGTGGTTAGACGGCATGTTGGTGTATTTTCAAGACACAGTTAAGTGGATTACCGAATTTGCAGAGCAGCGAATCCCTCACTTAAAAGTCTTCCAACCGCAAGGCACTTACCAAGTGTGGTTTGATTTTTCTGAGTTAGGTTTCTCGGAAGAAGATCTTAAGAACGTGGTGTTTGAACAAGCTAAAATGGGGTTAACGCCGGGCGGTTGGTTTGGCGCTGAAAGTTATCATTTTATGCGAATGAACATCGCCACCTCGCGTGACAATATTGAGCAATCATTTACTACGTTGGCTGGTGCGATTGAGGATTTTGAGCGAGGAAGTCAGGAGAGTTCAAACTGCTACGATAGCGGCAATTCAAAAAGCTGCTGCTGATATCGAGCGTTAGGCTCTAAAGAACAAAAAACCGCGAGGCTGCTTAGTGCATCACTGGCGGTTTTTTTATGTCTGTGTAATCCTACGTACGGTTTTATTGAGTGACAGTTAGAAAGTACTGAGAGATAGGTAGCGATCTCTTGAATGGTAGGAATAGATTGGTTAGCAGAGAGTTATGTTTAGCGTCCCACTGAATAGTTTTGTACATCGTGTGAGTGATAAAAGCCAAGTGATGGCGCATGCTGCAGAATGTGGATGCCAGTTGAAGCGAGTTCGTCGTTCGCGCAATTGGCTGTTGGTCGCTCAAGAGCATCAACTCGTTGAATTTAAAACGATGTTAACTCACGAAAAAGACGGTTGGATAGCAATCGCAATCGACAAAGTGCTGCCTAAACCTGTGGTGTGTTTGGCATCTCTGTTGGCCGCGACACCTTCAATGACCGTCGCTCAATTGGTGATGGAATCTGGATGTTCAATGGTAGAGGCAAGGCGTGCCATTGATGAGCATGAAGGGTTGTAAGTGTAAACTATAAGTGAGTCGGTCGTGTTGTGAAAAGAGAATCGCGAGCAGCAAAAAGCCCGTAACGATATTACGTTTTTCAGCGCAATATCGTTACGGGCTTTATCATCTGTGCTTGTGCTGATTAAGCTAAGCCATGTGGCTTATAAAGCGTTTACTCGATTAAGAGTTAGCTACTTTTACACGAATCGTGTTTTTGCCAAGCTTTGACAAGTTCAGCTTGTTTAGTGCCGCTTTAGCTTCTTCGTGCTCTGGCATTTCAACAAATGCAAAGCCTTTAGATTCGCCAGTTTCTTGGTCTAAAACTAGGCTGCACTCTTTTACTGAGCCGAACTCAGAAAATAGAACACGGATGTCTTGCTCTGCAGTAGAGCGCGATAGGTTACGAACTAGAAGTTTCATAATAAACCTTGAATATGAATTTACGCCGAGCATTGTCGCACACTTTCGTGCTCACCCTCACAAATAATTAGCGGAATAGCTCGGTTTACCTGTTCGCTGCTCTTATTAGCCGTTAACCGCGGTTTATCGTGATATCTGACACATATCCATGCTCGGTACTGGTTAAGGCCTGCTGCAGCATTTGAGCGGCTTCTTGTGCGGTCATAAAGCTTGAGGTATCCATTGCTTTGCCGCTGGTTCCCCAAAACTCGGTTGCCATCCCGCCGGGGTAAACTGCAACGATCTTCATCGGGTGACCTTTGAGTTCCAACCTGACCGATTCAATAAAGCCCTTAACGGCCCATTTGGCTGCGCAGTAAGTAGACTCTTCTGCTTTAGCGCCTTGAGCCGCGGTCGACATCACAACAGCAATGGTGACGGGTTGTTCTTTGTAGCGCAGCACAAGCTCGCGAATCAAAAAGATGGAAGACTCAATGTTGTTTTTCAGCATGTCGCTGATGGCGGCGGGATCTTGTTGTTCAATTTTACCGAAGTACCCACTGCCTGCGCTATGAACCACCAGCTTTGGTGTTTCAGGCAACGCATCCAATAACTCACTCACTGATTGTGGATCGCACAAGTCACAGGCTTGGCTAATAGTATTCGCTGGCAGGCTTTTCGCTAATTCAGCTAAACGTTGGGAGCTGCGGCCAGTGATCATTAAGCGCTGGCGGCTGTTCGATGTGTTCGCATATTGCTTGGCTAAAGCTGCGCCTAAACCGCTGCTTGATCCGGTGATTAAAATCATGGTGACTCGGGATTGTTGAATTGAATCGAGATAGTAAGGCTTTGAATATCTGTTTGCTGAGATCTAAGATCAAGATGCAGAGATCCATGAGTAAGATCGATAAAACAGAGGTTTGAGAAAGTCGTAGGAAGATAGGAAGATAGGAAGATAACAAGAAAAGCAGAAAGGAAAAAATGCCTAAAGGTAAAGCGCGTAAAGGTAAAAGCGCCGGCATAGAGCCAGCGCTTTTGAAATCAGATTACTCTTCGTCGAACTGTTTGGTCGTGAATGAGTCTTCGATTCTGTTGAGTTCTTCTTGATCTTTCACTCGCTGTTCTTCTTGGCGAATGACTTTTGCTTCATTGAAGCGTTTCTTTTCCGACTTAGTCAGAAATTTTACAGCTTTCTTGTTGGTCAGTGCGTAAGCAACTACGTCTTCGCCTTTTTCTCTGCGGTCGTTTACACGTTGTGAGAAACGTTCATTGTCGCGAGCTTTACGCTCCGCTGAGGTCAACTTGCTCATGCTTTAAAGCCTTTTCAATTATTCATGGTAGGGAATCTACGCTTAGCGAAACAATGGGGAAGTGCTCTGAATTGGTGGAACTGTGTATCACATCCGCTCAACTGAGTTTAGCCCATTTGTATGCTGGTAGCGCATCTTAGCACAAAGGCTTGAGCATACAGGTATGCTATTCGAGGGATTAAACAGAACAACCCACAATTTTCTGTTGTGGGTTGAGATTGTCGTGGATGAGTAAAACTAGCCACTAGCAGGTAGGTGTTTTGAATATTTTGCCTTTGCAGTACTTATCCTATATATCACAATCGCCCCTGAATTCGTAACAAGGTTCTGTCCAGAACCTTACTGGCGGAGCAACTTAACTCATAATTGCCCCAAAACGATTTGAGGCATAGTTATAGATGGTTGGCGTGTGTCCAAATTAAATTAATATTTCTTATGAATTACTACATTAGTTTTGACCGAAAGTTTCACGGTCAACCATTACATCGTTGGCAGCTTCTCGCCTTCTCTCAGCGTGAGAACCTCATAACCTGTACGAGTGACCAATACTGTATGTTCCGATTGTGCAGAGAGTTTTTTATCTCTAGTAACGACCGTCCAACCATCTTTTTTGGTTTTTATCTTCGCGCTACCCTGATTCACCATTGGTTCAATAGTGAATATCATTCCCTCTTTTAATGTGAGTCCACTATTTGGATGACCGTAATGGAGTACCTGTGGTTCTTCATGCATTTCACGACCTATTCCATGTCCACAATACTCTCTTACAATACTGTATCCATGGGACTCTGCATGTCTTTGTATTGCATGACCAATATCACCAAGTCTTGCTCCAGGTTTTACGTTCTTAATACCTTCCCACATAGCGTTATAAGTTGTTTTTACCAATTGAATAGCAAGCGGCGAGGCTGAAGGCATGACATACATTTTGCTTGAATCTGCAATGAATCCGTTCTTTTCTAGAGTAATATCTAGGTTGATAATGTCAGCATTTTTTAAAATCTCAGCCTGTTTAGGTACTCCGTGGCACACTACTTCATTTATCGATGAATTTAATACATATTGATAATCATACTGTCCTTTGCTTGCAGGACGAGCGTTGAGTTCATTAACAATGTACTGTTCAACTTTATTGTTAATTTCCATCGTAGAGATGCCAGGTTGGACGTATTCGTCAAGCATCTTAAAAACCTGCGCAAGTAACTTACCTGATTCTCGCATCAAAGAGATATCTTCTTCGGATTTAATCGTTACCTGACTATGCATCACTATTCTCTTCAGGTGCTGAAATATTTGAGGCCGAAACATTCGCAGATTGCATGAGTTTCGTCATGATTTGATTAAATGAAAGCTGAGGATGTAGCTCGGCTAACATACCCATTTTGATCCAAAACTCTGCTTGCGAATTGATTGAACGTGACATGACCGAACTTGCTTTACGAAGTTCTTCATGCAGCTCTTCTGAAATTTTAACAATGCCCATTGATGTATACTTTACATATAAAACGTATACATATTGTATTTTCAATGCGCTGTCGTGTCAAATATGCTGGAAGTCATTGGATTAATCTGTACCAATCATACTGGGCACTTCATTGAGAATTTTTCTATACCTTTAGTTATTCATGAATTGCTAATTTAGCAATGTTGCTAGCAAACTTCTGTCCAGAACCTTACTGGCGGAGCAATGTGATTACCGAGGGAGGTTGACGGTCTAAATACCGAAGGATTCTGTCGCTGCTTTATTCATAGTAGTCCACTATTGCAGATTAGTTTCTATTCGATAATTGATTCCTCGGCACGTGCCTCCCGTAA
>NZ_CAWQUW010000031.1:0-28003 GCF_963898195.1 Vibrio sp. L3-7
ATCTGCCTTATTGGCAAGTGGGTGTACATAGTACGCCTTCGCGGAGGCTTGAGCCCAGTGCAGTGAAAGTTGCACGCTGGGTTCTTAGGAGAGCGGCACCTGGTAACAGGTGTCGCTTATCCGACCAATATTAGTTTCAGCCAGAACATGTACTTTCTTAGCCAGCCTAAATTCTGCTAATGTCAGATGAAATACGCGAAAAAGAACTAGACTTAAAGTCAATATCGATTTTAACGGACTGAAAGCTCTATGAGTATAGATTTTCTTACAAGAAAGAAATATTTAACGAGTCATGACTTCTATCGAGATCTCATTGATTTTTTTGTACAAGAAGCCAAGAGCGATATCGGATATTTCCACTTCTATTCTCATACTAACGAAGAAATCGCATTAAATGTTTGGTCAACCTCTGTTTTGGAACATTGCCATTGCAGCTACGTAACCCACTATCCACTATCATCTGCAGGAATATGGGCAGATAGTATAAGAACTAAAAAGCCCGTAATACACAACCACTATGATGCAAACTATTCCATAGATGACTCTTTACCGAAAGACCACATAAAACTAACTCATCACTTCAGTCTTCCCGTAATACAAAATAATGACGTAGTTGCAGTCATCGGTATAGGCAACAACAACGCACCATACAGTCATGACTTCGTAAGTTATTTTTACAGTATGATCAAGGACATCTGGCCTCAGGTACAAACAAAGGTAAGTAAGATCGAATCTGGATTAGCTAACAATAAGCTAGAATTTGATTCTTCTACCTCCATCGCGATTATGACTAATATGCTAGGCGCAATATCTCGTGCGCTTGAAATTCGTGATGAATACACTTCCTCTCACCAACGCAATGTCGCTCATATATGCGACCTTATAGCTGATAAACTTTCACTAGAAGACTCTGTGAAAGAGGGACTAGTCATTGGAGCTTTGGTTCACGACATCGGGAAAATTACTATCCCGTCTCAAATCTTAAGTAAGCCTGGGAAGCTCATGCCAGCAGAGTACAAGTTACTCCAAAGTCATTCAGAAGTAGGAGCAAAGATTTTTCATGAAGTAATTTTTCCTTGGCCAATCGTCGAAATGATCGAACAGCACCATGAAAGGTTGGATGGCTCGGGCTACCCAAACGGAATCAAAGGGAATGAAATTTTACTTGAGGCTCGGATTATAGCTGTTGCAGATACCTTCGATGCTATGGCAAATGATAGACCATATAGGAAGGCTGTCGGAGCGAAGAAAGCTATCAATACCTTAGAACAAGGCCGAAATAAACTATACGACCCCTGTGTAGTAGACGCTTTCCTTACTTGCTACAAACAAGATGAGACTTTAGGTGGGTTGTATACACCTGTTAATTTACAATAAAAATGTGGCACAAATGTAGTAGTAATCTTTAGCCAAGCTCCAAGTTAGCTTGTTTCTAATTGTATGGTTTGCCATAAAAAAGGTAATTCGAACATACTCAATTTAAGTAATTACCCTAAATTATTTTTGTCCAGAGGCTTCATAGACCTGAAGTTTTACTCGTGGCACTTTTCTCAAAAAGTGCCAGCTAGCTCAGATCTGCCCCTTTCCTGTTTAGAGTTGTTATTCTTCACTAAACAAGAACGATTATATTGACCAAAATTTTCTAATCTTAGAAGCTCATTAAAAGCCAGTTTCGTTGAAGTACCAATATGCATAGTAATAGCTGATAAGATCATCACCTGATTGCTCGCGAGAATCTTGCCTCTCTTCTACGTTGATGAAACGCTACTAAACCAAGTATCGAGTGTTGACGTGGCGCTGGCGATGCAAAAAACCATGACTGACCTCATTTGAATACTAAAGCCAACTATCTGTGCTCAGGCCCATGACCAGTATGGCACTTGCTCCAAGGCCGCCACACATTGCGAACGTTCTTACTAGCCCAATCTGACGCAGCACACGATTGCCGATGATCGTGCCCAATAGAAAGCCCACTGAGTACATGGAGAGGATAAAACCAATAGACTGAACCCCAACTTGTTCAGAGGTCAGTTTTACTGGAATTAAAATACTACGCAGGCCGTGGCTACTCATCAGTAAAAAGGAGCTGATGAACAATAAGCTTAGCGCTCGTTGCGTTGTAGTTAGACTCATAGTTATTGATTTAAAGGCAAAAACAAGTCATTTATAAGTTAAATGTAAATGACTTATTTTTGCATAAGGTCTAGTTTAAGACAGGTTTTGTATCGACAGTCTCTTTTTCGTTCTCAACTTTTTTTTGTGACACTTTCAACTGGTGCATATGTTGAATTTCTTGTGCAGTGAGTTGACCGTAGTCTTCCTTCATGTATTTAAAGGTCTTAATCAGCATGAAGCTCACAAGGACAAGCAATGGTGCTGCAAATATTAATATTGCAGATTGCATTGACCCTACAGGTGCTTTGACGATGATGAATACCGCTGGAATCGCAATAATAACCAGACACCAGAATATCTTCAGTATTCTTGCTGGATTCTTGTCTTTATCAAGCACGTGTTGAGTTTGGCAAGCGACGGTAAATACAGAGCCATCTAACGTTGTAACTAATAACAGGAAGGTGGATACAATGAATATAACCAAAATCAGTGAGGAGAATGGTAGCGTGTTTAACGCTTCTACAATGGACTGACTCGCTTGGCCATCAGAGACCATTTGGCTAATGTTCACTTGTTTGTCTAGCTGGGTTTTCATCATGAATGAACCCACGATAGAAAACAGAATTGTTGTACCAACGGTGCCACCGCCAACCATACAAGCGATCACTTCGCGAAGTGTACGTCCTTTCGATACCTTAGTGATGAAAATACACATTAAAGGAATGAAAATCATCCAGTAAGCCCAGAAGTAAGCGGTCCAGTTCTGAGGGAACTTATCTTGGGTAATCGCATCCGTATAAAGGCTCATATGAATGAAATTAGATGCCCACAAGCTAATTGAGGTGCTGGTATTCTCTAAGATAAACAGGGTTGGTCCAAAAATGAGGATGTAGATAACAAGAGCAATAAGGAAGTAGGTCCCAGAGCTTGAGATATTTTTCATCCCTTTCTCGATACCTACAAAAGAGCTGACAATAAGCAAAGCAGCAACAATGCCGAGCATCCCAAGTTTAAGCATCAGAGTGTCTTGTAATCCAGTCAACTGAGCGACTGCCGCAGACACGATTGGCACACCCAGTGCGAGTACGATGATTAGCCCGAAAACTAGGGCAATAGGGTAAGTAATATCGATAATACGACCGACAACCTTTCCGACCGCTTGGTTTTGAATCATACCTTTAATAATATCGCTGATTTTTAACGATGGGTTCTTACGAACGTAATAAGAGTACATGATTGGCACAGCGCTGATCGCATAGAGAGCCCAAGCCGTAATACCCCAGTGGTGCAGAGAGTAAGTAACCGCCCACTCATGCGCTGTAACGGAGCCGGCTTCAATGGCAAATGGTGGTGTTTTGATGTAGTAAGACCACTCCAAGAACGCCCAGTATACGGTACCTGAACCAACGCCAGCTAAAGCCATCATGGTAATGTAGGCAAAGTTGGTGTATTCCGGTTTTTCATTACCCATTCGAATGTTGCCGTATTTACTCACCATTAAGTAAACTGAGACAACGACCATGGCAAAACCAAACCATAAGATAGGGGTGCCAAGGTTATAAGCGATCATAGTAAATATATCGCCAGCGATGCTAATAGCGCGCTCGGTATCAGTTAAGAAGAAGACAGATAGCGCACTTATGATGACCAAAGAGATCAAGACCGTAGTTCGGTCAAAGTTGCTAGAGTTGTTATTTTCCATAGAGGACTCCTTGTTATTCTCCCCGCATATCTGAGAGGAGAACAACTGTTTCACGTTAATTTTGTTTTAATTATTCGAATACATAAGTAGCGATTGAAGCTTCTTTTACAGCGTCCCAATCCATTTCTACGCCCAAACCGTTGCCTTCTGGCGCGTGGACGAAACCATCTCGGTCTGTTCGGATCTGAGTTTTAGAAGCAAGCTCGAAGCTTTCGTATGGGTAGAATTGCTCGAAGAAGTTACAGTTATTGTGTGCAAGGGCGACATGTAAGTTGGCCGCTTGCGTAATGGTGTAGCCCATACTCTGTATTTCTAAGTTTTTAGAGTGTCCTTCAGCGATCGCAAAGCACTTATTGAGCTGAGTAATACCGCCGCATACTGTTGCATCTTGGCGAACATCTGACCAAAAACCATTACCGAGTGCATAAGTGACCTCTTGAAGCGTCAGTAAGCAGTTACCGTGGCTGGATATTTCAAGGTCAGTTTTATCGACTAAACGTTGATAGGTTTTGTAGTCATAGTCAGAAACCGGTGCTTCTAACCATTCCCAGCCATAACTCTCCATCAACTTAGCCATCTTCATTGCTTCTGCAGGCGTATAGAAAGTGGCCGTGTCGAGCATGAATCGAACACCTGTCTTGCCGTATCGTTCTTGAATCGCGTTGACCAGTTTTACATCCTTTTCATATACACAGTAGCAATGGAGTTTTATTGCAGTAAATCCGTGCTCAATACAGTCATCAACGTATGGGAAATACTCTTCAACTGTGTCAAACATAGGGGTTGATGCGTAAGATTTCATCTTATGACGTGCCCCCCCTAATAACATATATAGTGGCATACCCGCTTTTTTACCTTTGATATCCCATGCTGCAATATCAATGGGTGATTTGGCAGGTAGACCGCCCCAAGAACAACGCGCACCTAACCAAGTGTTAAGCTCATCAGTCATTAATGGATTCTTACCGATTAGCCCTGGCACGATCGTACGCATAGCTTCAATGATGCAACGGTCAAAATCGTTCTCTGTATAGCTGATGGTGGCACCGACACCTTCTGTTCCATCGTTACAAATGATACGCACGATATTATTAGTGTAGAGCAGAGGCTCTTGGTTGTCGGCCCAAGGGATCGGTGGAGCATCGCGATCTGCTACAGCATAGAGCTCAACTCGTTTGATCACAGTATCTTTCATTGGGTTTTCTCCTTATAAAACGCTGCCATTTTCAATCATGACTGCGCGGATTTCCTCGCCCGTAAGGTCGCGGATTCGTCTATTTTCTTTAATTGCTTTTACTGCTGCAATTCCTGCGGCGTGCCCGTATTCAAAGCATTGCGCAGTGACTCGTGCCGAGGCCAGTGCTTCATGTTCTGCGCTTAGGCAGCGACCCGCGGCGATGATGTTTTCACCAATGATTGGGACCAACGTGTTGTAAGGTACGTCGTAGTAGTCGTTGATCAACCAATGCAGCTTTGGTTTGTCGCCTGAGTGCAGTTCAATTGGCCAAGGTGTGCGACAAATACCATCTTTTCTCTTGTTGCAATTAACAACGTCATCATTAGTTAGAGTCTCAACACCGACGATTGAACGTGTTTGGCGGATGCCGACTTCAACACCAGTATCGACAACGTAAGCATCTTCACAACCAGGAACAAAGTGGTTTAAGAAGCGCGCATAATCACGAACTTGGCGGCGGCCAAAAACTTCAGCCTCCGTGAAATCTTTGGGGTCAATAACATTAAACATGCGGCCATTTTGCCCGGCGAGACGAGTGGCGTTGACCATCAACTCACCTGGTCGAGTGGTGGGAAAGATCCAAATTTTATGACGTGGTAACGTGTATTCACCGCTCTTGTTGGCTGCGAGAATGCTTTCGGTCACCTTTGGCGGGCATATTGTATCTTCGCCGTAGTAGGCCAAATACTTCTCCATATCGACATCGGCAATACGGAAGAACATCGTAGGATTTTGGATACGACCTTGATCACCAAAATAGTAGTCCATGCCAGCACGAGCAATCACGGCTGCGTCACCGGATGCATCAACAATCATTTTACTCAGGATGATGCTTTGGCCTGCATTGGATTCGATGACCACACCTTTGAATGCATCTTTTTCCATGATCACCCCCGTGACTGATGTGTGGAAAAGGGTCGTGACGCCGGCGCTTTCAAGTAGGTCGTCCGCGACTTCACGCCATACTAAAGGATCATGGGTAACGGTAAATGTCTTGCCGTATTTTTGAGGCTCGGTCACTCCATTGCGTTTCTTCAGCTCTTGACGGAATCGCTCCGTGAATCCGAACACCACTTGTTCGGGTTGAGCATTCTCTTCGTCTGAAGCCATGAACATGCCGCAAATAGTACCTGACAAACCAGCCACTGCTGCTCCGCCACAAAAACCATATTTTTCAATTAACCAGGTGTCTTTACCCATGGAGCTAGCCGTTTCAGCAGCGGCTACACCAGCGGCACCGCCACCAATGACTAGGACATCAACCTCAGCCAAAATTGGCAGATCCGGTATTTGTTCAAAACGGCGAACAATTTTCCAATCTTTCATGTTTACCTCGCTAATAGATTTTTGATATTCATCTGATATATCAGTTGTGTATTTTTAATATATGCCCTTTTTTTTTGTGGTACAATAGCGAAACTAGTTATCGTGAGATCGCTCACTAAAAAATTGATCAAAGGAATAGCGCGCAGAATGACCATAAACAACGCAAATAAGACTGATGTGGCTTATAACCAATTGGAAAAAATGATTATTTTCCGAGAGCTTGAGCCTGGAAGTATGGTGAGTGAAAAACAACTTGCTGAAGGAATGGATCTTGGCCGAACGCCAGTACGAGAGGCTCTTCAACGGCTATCATATGAGCGTATGGTAGAAATCCATGCTCGCAGAGGGATCCAAATCCCACCTATTTCGGTCGAAAGCCAGCTTAAAATTCTTGAGGTTCGCCGTGATATTGAAGCCTTGTGCGTGAAATATGCCTCTGCCAGAGCGAGTGTCGAAGAGAAACAGCAGATGCTATTACTCGCCGATAAGCTTGAGGAGTGTGCGAAAAACCGAGACGATATACAATATGCGACGCTACTAAAAGAAATCCACATTTTGTTGGTCAAGGCCGCAACAAATGAGTATTTGCAACTGGCGATGGCCCCTCTTCAGGGACTGTCACGCCGCTTTTGGTTTGCCTACAAAAATCAAAATTCTGATCTTGTGGATGCATCTTCTTACCATGCCGCTGTATTAAGAGCTGTTAGTCATACCGATGCAGAAGAGGCCGTTGCAGCATCACATCGCTTGAATGATTACCTAACAGACATGGCGTATCGAAGTATTACAGCAAGAAAATAACACTTCGCCATGTGCAATAATGCCGTTCACTCTTAAGTTTCTATGTGGCTTAGGTGTACATTTGTTGAACAGGCTGATGCCCCCTATAGAAGTAAATTGTGTGATCTGCTCTAGAAGGGTGTGTGCCTGAGTGTTTTTCTTTAGGCGAGTGCATTCATCGTAGGGCATAGGTTCCGACCTCATCCAGTGCGTCCTAATCGTCAGTATAGCGATTTGCCATACCTGAAGTTATTCGTCATTTGCTAATATTAGATTTTCCGAAACTCATTTCTGTCCAGAACCGTCACAGGCTTAATTCTTACCCGTAGCAGCTCCTAGCTCGAAAGAGTGTCCAAATGTTTGATAAAAATAGGTTTCGACTCTTCAGATCATTTATTAGCAAAGTACTCTCGGTAGGTCTTTTAACTTTGTCGTGTATTGTGGTGATAAAAAATTGCGCTTCATAGCCCAGTCATGTGTAGTTCCCTGAGCGGCTAGGAATATCGAATCTCGCCCCAACTTGTTATTGAGTTTATCTATGGCTTGCATCAATGCTGGGTTGTCAGGTTCGGAAAATAAGTCCTGTTGACGCTGCCGATCGGATACTAGGTTCATCGCACCTACGCCAATCTTGTAATAGCTGACACCTGGCTTAAACAACCTAGTTGCCATCAACGTCACTGCTTTAGTCAACTTACTTGTATCATTAGTTGGAAATTCAAATGTGCAGGTTTTTTTGAAGTTTTGTGGTATGTCATCGAAAGGTGATGTGTTGGCAAAAGCCATGAGAGTAGCGCATGAGCTCTTTTGATTACGTGCTTTTCTTGCCACTGTGGCAGCGTGAAAGGCGAGGGCTTGTTTTAGCTCTTCAAGTGATGTTATTCGGTTGCCGACACTGCGAGTGCTAAATATCTGTTGTTTGTCCGCTCTGCATTCGTCCCAAACTTTGCAAGGGTGGCCATTTAACTCACGAACGGTTCGTTCAATTTCTACATTGAAAGAGCACCTTGCTTGTTCAGGACTTAAATTCGCAAGATCTAGAGCTGTTTCAATCCCCATCAACTTCATACGTTGTGTCAATCGCCTTCCAACGCCCCAAACTTCAGATACAGGTTGTGATGTCAAATATTGTTGGCGTTTGTCTTCAGAATCAATGATGCAGACACCATTCAACTCTTTATCAACTTTGGCTACTCTGTTTGCCATTTTTGATAGTGTCAAAGTATCACCCGCACCAAAGCAAACGGGCAGTCGACATTCTTTCCAGACCGTTTGACGAATTCGTTGACCGAAAGAGGTTAAGTCTGACTCAACATGTGAAAAACGGCTTATATCTAAAAAGCATTCATCTATTGAGTAAATATGGCTCCTTGGTGAGAACGCCGTAATTGTTGCCATCATTTTTGCAGACAGATCAGCATATAAAGCATAGTTTGATGAAAAAACGTTCACACCACGCTTTTCAATGAGTGTTTTTTGCTTGAAATAGGGCTCAAACTTTTTGACTCCAGCTTCTTTTGCCAACCGATTTGCTGCTACAACTGCACCATCATTGTTTGATAAGACAATACAGGGTAGGTGTCGTAAATCAGGCCGAAATACTTGTTCACAAGCGACATACATAGCGTTGCAATCTATAAGAGCAAACATTACATGAACTCAGGCAACGGTTTATGTAGACGAATAGAACGTATCACAACCCCTTCAATAGCAAAGGCATCTTCTGGATGGATCTCAATAGGTAAGTGATGAGGATTTGCTGACAGCAAAAGCCTGTTATGCACATCAAGGATTTTGCACATAAATGCACCATTTAAGCTGACGATAACGGTATCAAAATGCTGAGCTTGTGGCTTTCTGTCGATGACTAACAAGTCGCCATTGAAGATGCCAATTCTTTCCATGGAATCTCCGTTAGCATAAGCAAGATATGTAGCATTGGGGTTATTTACCAAGACAGAATCCAGTGAAACACCAAGCTCAACATACTCAGCTGCTGGTGATTCCCAGGAGGTAAGAGAGCAAGAAATACTGGATGGAGAAAGCGGTAGAATGTGCATGTTTACGGCCCTAGAATCTATACTGTATAAATATACAGTATAGATTCTAGGGCCGTCAATGTTTGTAAAACTAAGTGCGGTTTAATTAACCTTTTGTTCGAATTAACAAAGCGTACGTTTAAAAGTTGAGGTTGTTCGAACCCATTAGGTATGCGAGCGACTGCATCGTGATTTTCTTCACATGATGGCAGTCTATTCCAATACTTTAACTGTGAGTGTTTTTATTATTCTGTACGTATGAATACTAAATCAATTTTTCTAGAGTATATCCATCGCGCAAATGCTCATTGCGATAGCTGTTTAAACCAGTTGTTTGTATTGATGACTCAAGCTGTGATGAAGGTCGATTCTGACGATATAGCTTTGCATTTGATGAACGATGTATCGGAGCCCGATTTGTTGTTGCTGATCGTTTTAACCGATATTGATTTAACTACTCAGTATGACGAACTCATACTTGCGATTGCTGTCACTTACGTAATGAACTTTGAAAGTCATCCACTTCACTAGATCTGTAGCTTGGTGTTCAAAAATGCAGTCGCCTGGACAGTTCCTTAGTACAGTCATCCATATAACTTGTTAGTTCTATCACTGGATTGCTAATTTGAAATGGTCTAAATGTATAGGGTCACTTTCACCCTAATATTATATATAGAGTAAAAGTGACCCCCATGAAAACATCCCAAAGCTACGCTTTGAAAGACCTCTATTAGTTCATGAGCGTAGCTCATGGTTGTTCCTAAGGTAATTTAAGTAACTCAATCCTATGAAGAGCTACTTGTTGTAGTGGATTAAATAGCTTGATTACTGATTCGTAGTTACACAGCATGTTGGAAGTCGGATAGTTAAATGGAAGCGCGGCATAGCTACAACTTCGAGCATGTTCTGAGCTGAGCAATTCGAGCCCAAACAACCTTAGTGTTCAACAACCTAAACGTTCCAATATTTCATTACTATCAGCTAAACCACTTGGCAGGGTATATGGAACGATTGATCTCAACTCTGATACTGCCAGCTTTCTAGTGCAGTAATTTGTATCTCTGGTTGTGTGTTGGTTCATGAAAAAGGCTACAGAATTTCCTTTCTCGTCGTACACAATTTTGTAGTAATCCGAGGGTATTGCATGAGGCTCATCAGCTTTTGGTAAAGTATCCATTTCGTTACGGTAGAGAGTCCCTGTAATAACGTACAGGTTCTCTCGAAACCCAACGGCATCCCTAACTGCTTTTTCCAAGTTTTTCCATGCGCCTTGGTTTAAGTCTTTTGCTTGGGGAGTGATATTCGACAAATAGTTAAGAGTAGGCCAATAGCGACTGCCGACAAAACTGGCTAAGGGAGCCTGATGCCCACGGTCAACATTGAGCTTACTTGCAGCCCCAGTATAATCACCTTTCTCTAATCGCTCAGCTTCAACAAGTAGAGGGTTATTTTTCCAAGTTCGATTAGTTGTTGTTCCGAAGTTAAGAATATCGACTTCATATGCGACCCAATCTGCAAATTGTGTTTTCTTGTTTTGAGAGAGCGTGTACAAACGCTCGAAGATGACAACATTACCGTCAATTTCTAGGCTAGGGCAGCCAATAGGGCAGTTTGGTGTCCGAAATTCAGCAGCACTCAAAATACCTGAGGCTAGCACTGTAATTGCTATCCATGCTTTCATTGTCATTCCTTTAGATGAGCTTCGCCTCAAATTTAGCATAACTATCAAAACGGTAGAAGTAGAGTGGGTTAACGTTTCTGAAACGGGAAGACCCCATTTGGTTTCCTTTTGAGCTTCCTTATTCTGAAGTTTTTCACAATTTCGGTCTTCGACTTGAGGAGTAACTGTGTACAGAAGTGGTTTAGTGCCACAAGAAAAAGGCTCTTCACTTGTTGCCCAATTCATCTGAGTAACTTTTGCCCCAAAGTGAGCCAGAGAGGGATTGAACTCAGTTTCAAACCCTGCAACTTGCCTTACTTTTCCTCATGCCTAGAGTTCCACCAATGTAGCTAAATGTTTTGATCCACAACAGACTAACCTTTAATCACACTTACGCACGAATATGTTGTTCAACTATTTTTAAGCCATTGAATAATGAAGAACTAAAAGGAACTTTATGATTGATAACGTGCCTTGAATCGTAAGCAATATGTGCTTGCACGGTTTTCAACTGAAAATTCGAATCAAACTGGATTATATTTATAATTTTCAGTTGGTTAGGTAAAGCTCTTGAGATATGCTGAATACATCAATTCGTGCTGGCACGATATTAAAATGTTATGTTTATAGGAGCAAAATTTGGACACTTTAAAAGATTTTAGATTTCCACTTTTCAGATCAAGTTTTTACATGCAATACGATACGTACAAGGAGCATGTAAGAAAAGTAGATGACTTTTTAGAGTTAGAAGCTGAAACTTTTAAGGCTAACGTTGAAAAATTAGCTCAAGGTATGGAGTCTTATGACCGAGCTGTGTATCTAGAAGACATGGCAGAGCAATTTCAAGAACTGAAATTTGAATTTCCTTCAATTCAAAGGCGAGCGGAACTAATTACAATCTATACCGTTTTAGAGCATCAATTTCAGCAAATCTGCCAAGCTTATGAACGTGAATTAGAAAACCCTGTAAAGATAAAGGATCTCGAATCAAACGGTATTGTTGATCAGTGTCGAAAGTACCTTGAAAAAGTGGCGCTTGTGGACTTTCCTAGAAAATACCCTGCTTGGGTAGAGATTACGAAAATTCAACAAATAAGAAACTGTGTGGTGCACGCAGATGGCACGGTCAAAACAGGGAACCAAGAATTGCGTGGTTACATTAAAGGAAATGCATTTTTATCATTAGCTAAGAATGACAAAGTGTTAATAGAGTCAGGCTTCTCAGAGCACTGTATTAATGTTTTCTGTGACTTCTTAACGGAGCTATTTGACCAAATGCTGAAAGAATAAACATAACAAACCGTTCAAGCTGATTCGCAAACGCGTGCCATTTTCGCTTCGCTCCAATTTTGGCACACGTTCACTCACAGCTTAACGGGGCTACATGGATTCCCCCGGTTGTCAAACATCCGCTAAACTTATGTTGATGGGTTTTGGACTGCCGCTCTACATTCGGCCTACTTATCGACGATTCGTATACGTCGTGGCCCTGATGACTTGCGCGACTGCGGTGCCTTATTCGTTAAATGACATCTAGTGTGTCCGCCGCATTAACAGGCTCTCCGCAAGTGGTCTTAACCTATCTCCATCATTAGCGTCTGCAATGACCCGGTGGGTCTAACTCTTTATGCTGCTTAAGTTTTTACTTAAGCAGCATAGTTTTCATATTCTGTTTGATTGTGTAAAAGCGACCATATAATTCGTGCGTTCTTCGCGGCAAGTGCCACTATCGCTCGGTTCATTCCTCTTCGTTCTAGAACGCCTCGACACCACTGACTTAGCTTATCTTGCTTGTCGCCAAGGTTGGCAATCACGGTCCTTGCTCCGTGAACTAATAGTGTTCGTAAGTATTTATCGCCGTGTTTGGTTATCCGACCTAAGCGTGGCTTTCCTCCCGTCGAATATTGTTTTGGTACGAGTCCTAGCCAAGCAGAGAAATCACGGCTTTTATCAAATTGAGAACCGTTGCCTATCGAAGCAAGTATCGCAGTAGCGGTTTGCGGTCCAATACCTCGAACTTTCATCACTCGTTGAACATTAGCGCTGACCTTAGCAAAAGAGTCGAAGACTTGTTCAGTATCGGCGATACGTTGATTCAACTCTCCAAGGTGGTGATAAGCATCGGCAACCACCGTTCTTGCGAGATGTGGCAGTTCATTTTCTGCATCTTCAAGCATTAAGGGAACGTGTGTCATTAATGAAGAGCGGCCAACAGGAATGATTAACCCGAACTCAGAGAGTAGGGCGCGCATGCGATTCATAAGCGCGGTGCGCTCACGAACCCAATGCTCTCTCATTCTATGTACTGATAAGATGGCTTGTTGCTCGGGGGATTTTACAGGCACAAAGCGAGTAGATGGTCGCTGAACAGCTTCGCATATGGCAACAGCATCATTAAGGTCGTTCTTTCCCTTAGTTCGATAAGGGATTACGTATTTAACGGCCATGATACGGGCGTCATGTCCCAGTTTATTGAGTGTTCTTGCCCAATAATGTGCACCACCACACGCTTCAACTCCTATACGCATGAGTGGCATATTTGCTATTGTAGTCAGTAGTTTAGAGCGAGTTACTGACTTATGAAGTATGACCTTACCATTTTGGTCTACGGCATGAAGACTAAAGTGGTTTTTAGCTAGGTCGATACCGCAGAAATAAGAATAATCAGACATGGTGCCTCCGATGCATTTAAGTACCACATAAGTGTGGCAGATCCTCGGTAGGGGGAATCCATGTCATTCGTTATGTGCTTAGAGGAAAAATGAACAAAATCATCTTAATTTTACTGTTGGTGTCGTCTTCAGTGTTTGCGGATAGCGAGAGCTTTTTCAATCGGTTATTTTTTGAAAATGTTTCGTACTCAGAACTTGTTACTCCAAAAAATAAAGACGTAGTAAGACCAATATTTCAGCAAATTGATGCCAGCTTAGCCTCAGAGGAATGGAGCAATGCAGATAAGTTAGACGTATTGCGTAGCATATTAGCAATTCATTTGTCTGAGGTTGCATCAGTAAAATCGATGTCCTTTGAGCAAACCTTGTCTAAATTCAAAGCTGGAAAGCTAAACTCTGACATCACTAAAGCCTATGCTGATGAACATAATTCAAAAGTAGCTAGTAGTGAACTCGATAAGGTCGTTAATGCACGAAACTATGAGGAGACTCAACAGACAACTAAAGAACAGCAAAGGCTAAAGTTGTTAAAATGTATCATTGATAATATGAAAAACTTACCAGCCAATATGAAAGAAGTAGTTGGTGCATATTGCAAATTAGAGCAGAAAGTTTAGTACGCACATAACAAAGCATTTAAGAGTGATTCGCAACGCTTGGCGTTTTCGCTTCGCTCAAAGTATAGCCAAGCGCCGCTCTCACCTTAATGCGGCGCTATATCACAAGGTGAAATATGTCAGATCGATCAGTAGAGTTAGCTAAACAGAGTATCAGTGGTGTTAGTAAATATGATTACTTTATCGTTGGAATCTCTTCAGCGACTTTTGCTTACTTTGCCAAAGATTTTGTAGTTCTGAGTAGCTTTGGCGTGAATGAAAGCTCGTTTGTGCTAGTTGCGTTATTATTGCTCGCAATATCTGTTGTCTCTGGATTGAAAAAGATAGAACGATATAACGTCTTTCTTCAGAAAAATGGTAAGTACCTAGATTATAGCGAGCATTTGGCGGCATATAAGCAAAATGCAATAGAAGGAACTGAAGCCATAAACCAAGAAAGTGGAGAAATTTTAGCCCCAAGAGAATCAGCTTTAAATGCTTCAGCGTTAGAAAAGTTGCTACCAGACTGGAAGGAAGAGCTAGCGCGACTTGGTAGTATAATTTCAATCGGTAGCACTATTCGAGACTATACACTTTTTGCATCATATTTGTTGTTGGCAGTAAGTAAGATGCTGCCACTTTGGACAATGTGATATAACAAAGCAATCAAGGTGATGCGTTACACTCGGCGGTTTTGGTATGAAGTTCGGTGCGCTTTGCTGGTTCAGTGGGGCACTGATCTGCACCATCAATACTGGACGATACGTTAAGCGACTTTCCATACCTTTAGTTATCTATAAATTGCTAATTTAGGGGAAGCTGTAGCTCATTTCTGTCCCATTATACGTTAGACCTTTTACTCATTTATATTTTGCTAACTGTGTTTACCCTACTCAAACTTATCCGACTGAGCGATAATTCAACACCCCGTGACATAATGCAGCCAATCTTCCTTCATGTAGCATAACTTATTGATTATCAGTTGAGTCATTATGAGAATGGCTGCACTATGCAGGATAGAAGACGGCAATTTGTCAGTTAATGAACGTTAAATGTATCAAGGATTTCAGGTGGAATTGTTATTTTTGAATGGTGAGCTTACAACGCTTTACCCACAAACAAAGCGAAAAGTTGAGCTTCTTGATAAAGACATCTTCGAGCGTATTCAAAAATGGGCGATGTTTTCGGCTATGAATGAACTTGAAATCGAAGACTACTTCAAGAAGAAAATTTCGTACAAAGGCATAAGATATAAAGGTGCTCCTGAGAGAGCTTATTGGCATTATTTTCAACCATTTTTTGATCATGAAATACCACGAGTCCTCTCTGAAGTCGAAGATTCTTGCCACAACAAAGGCTTGAACCCTGAAGAGTATGTCAATGAAGCAGGGAACTTATTGAAAGTTATGGTTAGTAGATTATGGAATGAGATTGCTAAAACTGATCAGCGCTTGAAAGGGCGTGGGTTTCCGAAACCTGAAGACTTAAAAGAAGTGAGCGGCACAATTGAAAGGTACCGCAAAAACATTGATGCCGAGGTGAAAGCTATTCTACATAGAGGAAAGACTGTCGTAAGTGATAAAGCTTCACCAAGCGAAGATATAATTGATGTTAAGCCTAACTTTATGGGCATTGGTTTAAACTTGAATGCTGCATTTCGTTGGATTAAGAACATCCGAAAAAACATGTAACCAGCATTTAAGAGTGATTCGTAACGCTTGCCGTTTTCGCTTCGCTCAAAACTTAGGAGTCCCAATGTTCGAAGAACTATTAAAACTAGCGGAACAAACACTTCGAGAAAGTGACAATGAGGCTGAGTATGAATCTGTTATTGAGCTTGCAGCATCGGTTCTAATAGAAGATACAAATGAGCAAGAAGAAGTGAATGTTAAGCGTGTGATGTTAGAACACGATGCGTTCTTAAAAAGGAACCGTGAGCGTTGGGCCCTTGGTTTTAGAAAGCTACATACTTTACGAGAAACTTGCTTACAAGCGGGTATGAACTTTCAGCAGCAATTTATCCAAATACCCAAGTATGAAACTGATGAATTAATAGGCGTTCTCATGAGGCAGCATGCTCATGCGTGTCGCATAACTGGGGAAATCATTCACTTGCTAGAGGGTGGTTACCCCGATGCAGCCTTAGCACGTTGGCGTACTTTATATGAGATTGTTGTTACGTGCTTAGTTATTAAAAAGTGTGGTCGTGTAGCGGCCATCGATTATATTAAGCACGGTATGGTACAAACGGTAGAAGGAATTGAGGAGCATCGCAAAACGGCTGATGCTATGGGGCAAGAAACCTTTTCTGATCAAGAAGCAGGATTCTACACTGAACTTAAAAGCAGCATTACACAAGGTCGTTCTGGGTGGCACTGGGCTAGGGAGCATACTGGTTACAAAAAAATCGACAAATTGAGAGAGTTCGTAGAACTAGATAAATGGTCTCATAACTACAAACTAGCCAGCCGTAACATACATGCTGACTATTATGAAATGGCTTCTTTATATGGAATGAATGAAGCAAAAGAAGACCTGTTACTTTGTGGTCAGTCCAACTCTGGCCTTACAGAGCCTGCTCATTTCACTGCTATTGCTTTGGCTCAAATTACGTCTGTATTTCTGACAACTTATATAGAAGAGAGCGATACTGGTTTAGATTATGCCGATTCTACTTTGTTTATGAAAATAATTGAGAATTACGTGAAAGAAGTTGGGGAAGCTTTCTTGAGCGTCGAAAAGTCAACATAACAAAACGACTATAGTAATAGCATGGATGTTTCACCCTAAGAAAGCTAATTTGACTAACCAACTTCAGCTCGGACACCCTATCTCATTTATGTCCAAAAACATCACAACCTGAATTTTCACGCGTGGCATTTTCTAGCTCGAAAATGCCCCAAAATGATTTTGAGCTGAGACCATCAGCAAAGTCTTGTCGACAGACTGACCTATTTTTCCTAATGACTAACATTAACATGTTCTAAGCAAAGTATATGGGGTATGCGGAATGCCAAGGAAGGGATCAGAAATACATATATTCTCATTCGATGGTGGCGATAAGCTTACAATATTGGCCGCTCTTAATGTCGGCAAATGTTTTGTTAGGAGTGCTGTCGACCTCCATCATGGAAGCTATCTTTAGAGCTCAAGGTTCGGGGATAACTTTCAATCAGGCATCTAAACCGTGGCGAAGTAAGGCGATGAGTAGAGAGCTGTTGTTTTTCGAACAAAAAGCATTGCAACTATTTCTTTTGAATCAATGCACTTATGCCTCAAAATCAAATGGCCAACAACCCTCTCAAATGCGACTTTCATCATAACCACTAGAGTGCATATGGTGCTATATTTTCACTTTACATAATTATTTTGCACTCCTTTAGCGACAAACTCAATGTGCCTTTTGTGGGAGCAAATCCAATTAAAGGTGTGTGCATGTTAATTCATCAATTAGAAAAAAGTACTTTCTCAGAGTCGGTTGTCCGGCATGCTTTGTATTGGATGTCTCCTTTAACTACCTGGAAGCTGGCAGATGAAGACACACGGTGGGCCGTCCATTTTTCTTCCCAAGATGAGGATATCATTCTGGAATTCGAACGCCTGTTGAATGACTATCTGCTTCGAGAAAAATTATCAGAGAAAACCAGTAGTTATTTGGAAGGGATTTCCGCAGCTGTTCTTAGCTCCGTTGAGAAGAAGCTATTGAAATGAACGTACTGCCTTTTAACTTCGAGTTTCTTGACTCTGATATTGCGTTATTAACGAATCAGGCCGGGTTTCATGCGTACTTGAGCAGAATGGAACTCAATTCGCTGATAGATAAAAACTCCACCGATGATGCTGTCATCGATGAGTTGCTTGAAAGAAAGCTCTTTATTTGTGATGACGAATACCAATCTGCTTCGGTTAGCTCTCTCGCTTCGGGTATGTCAAAACGCTTAATGTCGGCGCTCCACTTCAATCCCATATTTATGATTGTGCCAACGCTAAGATGTGATCACACATGCCATTATTGCCAGGTGAGCCGAGCCTCTGTCAAAGCAAGTAACTACGACCTAGATCCAGACTTGATTCCCCTTTTGCTCGAACGAATCCGTTCCCTCGGAAATGCGCCATACAAGCTGGAAATCCAAGGTGGAGAGCCTCTTTTAAGGTTTGATCTCGTTCAAAAGATCTATCAGGAGGCGGTTTCTAACCTGGGTGTCGACCAGTTTGAGATAGTAATTGCAACGAGCCTTTCTCTACTGAGCGATGACGTTTTGACATGGAGTGAAGACAAACCTATTAATTTCTCAACTTCACTCGATGGGGGGGCGCTCACACATAATTCCAATCGAGTGTTGAAGGGTGGAAATTCCTTTGAACTGGTGAAACAAGGCGTTGAAAAAATCAGACGTAGGTTAGGTCCGGATAGGGTTGCTACCGTTACCACGGTAACCGAGGCGTTGTTGCAAAAGCCTGAAGATATCGTCGATGCGCATAGTGATCTCGGATTTTCTGACATGTTTGTTCGCCCGATAAGCCCTTACGGTTTTGCCAATAAAGGGAACGCTAAGACGTACGATATTAAGGCGTTCATTGCTTTTTATGAACAACTCTTGAAGGTCTTAAATCGAAAGCGACTCGCAGGGGAGAGAATCATCGAACATTCTGCATTGATTCACCTTAGAAGAATATTTAATGCGGATTACAGTGGATACGCAGACCTAAAATCCCCGAGCGGCCTAATCCTAAACTGTATCATGTTCAATTATGATGGTCGTATATATGGAAGCGATGAGGCTCGGATGCTTCAAAAAACCAACCCCGATATCGATTTTTCACTTGGAACCATTCAAGAGCCAGTCATCGAGTCAAACAGTCTGTACAAATCAATATTGTCTCAGTCTTTTATTTCTGTTCATCCGGGGTGTGCCTCCTGTGCGTACCAACCGTTTTGTGGCTCAGACCCTTGTCAAAACATTAGTGTTTTTGGAGAGCCAATCGGCGATAAGAGCCTTTCTCGATTTTGTCAGTATCACAAAGCAATGTTCACATTAATTATTAAGCACCTATACGTAGAAGATGGCATTGGTGAGATGCTTAAGGAGTGGTTATATGAGTAACGTCATTCGACCCGATACATTCTCGTTGGAAGAAGACGGATTTTCGAACCCAGGGTTTTATCAAATCCGCAAAGATAAAGGAACGAGCGACAGTCGTTACTTAGAACAGATCTTCCTTGCAGAAGAGCAACAAGCGCCCCTGAATTCTGCTCGTGACGATTTTGTTGGTGTTATCATTCATGCGACCTTACATGATTCTGTAGATGATGGCGATGTGGTCAACATAAACCAGTTTGGGCAGTTGCGCGTTATTTTGTCGCGAAGAGCCAATCACAACACACTGCTTGTAACCGAGCGCTGCAATAACCTTTGCTTATTTTGTTCGCAACCTCCACGAGAGGAAAAGGATGACTGGTTGTTGTCATACGGAGCGCTCGCTCTAGCCGCATTTGGATTTGATGGTGATGTTGGTATTAGTGGTGGGGAGCCACTATTGTACGGTGATGCTTTTATCAAATTTCTGGCGTTTGTTTCAAACCATGCTCCCAATACTCGCCTACATGTCCTGACCAATGGGCGGGCATTTTCAGATTTAGAATTTACTGGAAAGTTGGCTTCGATGGCTAGTCGCCTCGATATTACCTTCGGTATTCCTCTCTATTCGGTGAGAGGCCGAATTCATGATCATCTAGTTGGAAGGGATGGTGCGTTTTCACAAACGGTCGTTGGGATGATCAACGCTGGAAACTCAGGCATTAAGATGGAAGTGCGCTTCATTCCGACTCAACACAACGCTAGTGAGTTACCACAAGTTGCCGAATACATTGCTCGTGTTTTTTCTGGTGTTGTGCAGTTGTCGGTAATGAACCTGGAAGCGACTGGTTGGGCTAAAAGAAACTGGTCAGCGCTAGAGTGCGCTCCAGAAGATTATGAAGACGCCCTGATAAAGGGCTTGTTGACTGCTGAAATTGCCGGGTTAAATCCGACGCTGTTTAATTTTCCACTTTGTCATTTACCTTCTTCAATCAGATCGTACGCTGTCAAATCTATATCAGACTGGAAGAACTACTATCCTAGTGAGTGTTCGGATTGTCAGTTAAAAGACAGTTGTGGAGGTTATTTCTCATCGTCTCGTGGAAAGTATCATGCATCACCAAGGAGAATAATATGAAAAGGAATTTCAATCTAGCTGCCTTACTACCAGGTTTCTTCGCTTTAAACTCAGGTGCCGACGCGGGTACTGCAGCGCCGGAGGAGCACGATGTTAAAGATGAATTGTTACTCGACAAGGTTGTGTTAGCGCCCCTAAATGAGGCTATTCCCCTATACATCGCTGCGCATCGGAGCCACAGTAGTCACAGAAGTCATAGTTCTCATCGGTCGTCCGCGGGGTCGACCTATAGTGCTCCAGTTAAAAAGCAAAAATCCCAACCCCTTACTCAACCTTCTACCCCGAGTTATACAGCGCCTGTAACCAAACCACCAGTATCTACTTTAGAGGAATTAGAAAAACGTAAGGAGCTTATCATCCGAGTTCAGTTCGCACTCTATACAAGTGGTTACTACAAGGGAATCATCGATGGGATTATGGGCAAGCAAACTCGTAAAGCATTAAATGTCTATCGAGTGGACAACAATATACCTGTCTCGCAAACCCTTGATACGGTGACATTGAATTCACTAGGGATTCTTGCGCGATGAAGCGTGTTTTTTACTTCGTTATTTCACTGTGTTGTATCGCCTGGATAGGAATCTATGTGGTTTCACCCGTGTTTGCATACTTCTATTATAAAAATCAGTTTATGGAGCAAACCGCTGAGTGTTCTCTGGCGATGGATGAGACTTGGTATATTGAGCAATTGGAATCAAAGACATTGAACCAAACAGCAAAAGTACATTTATTGGCGTGCCACGAATATGATAAAACTCGGAAGATCATGCTTGCAATGCGAGTACCAGAGTCTGTACTTGGTTACCTTGGGCTGGAGGCAATAGAGCTGCACCAACGCTCAATTGAACCTTTGATAGAGCAACATAGGTTTAGGGAGAGGTAAATGAGAGCCTGGCTTCTTGTTGTGTTGGCGTCATTCCAGGTTAGCGCCATGTCTCTGGATGAGACATTAAGGGTAGCTATTCAAGCGTTTGAGCTTGAAGGGAATGTTTGTTCAAAGCCGTTGGTGAAAGAACCTTCGTATTTGGCAGATGTGGGCAAAGTTATTTTTGAACGCCCAGTATTGAGTGGGGATAAGGACACTACTTGTGCTAATTGCCATCTTGATAACAAGGCACTCACTGATGGGCTACCTTTAGCGATTGGTGTTGGAGGGATAGGTGAAGGTGAGGAGAGATTAGCTAGTGGTGGCGCAGTTGTGCCGCGTAACGCTTTTACTCTTTTTGCTCGGGGTGATAGCCGATTCAATACGTTCTTTTGGGATGGTAAGGTTCAATCTATTGACGGACAGATTTTTTCACCCGTTGGTGAGGGGAGCTCGTTGGGCTTTGATTCTGCGCTCGCTGTCGCGGCAGTTTTACCACTGTTGGCTCGTGACGAGTTTCTAGGGACCAGTAAACGATTCAATACCAATCGCCATGTCGACCTAGTTGAGTCACAATACTATGCTGATAAGGTACCCGCCCAAAATACTTTCATTCAAGAAAGGTTACTCGAAAAAAATGATCCTGATGTTCGAATGCTGCTGGCCGCAATGGAGTCTGCCAACATACCTCAGGCAGACCTGACATTACCTATGGTTGGTAATGCATTGGCAAGCTTCATAAGGCAGAAGATCAGTGAGGATTGTACGCCTTCAGCTTGGGAACAATACATAAATGGCGATACGTCTTCATTGTCAAAAGAGCAAAAACGCGGTGCCATACTTTTTTATGGTAAGGCGCGTTGTGCTTCTTGTCATTCTGGGGACTTAATGAGTGATATGTCATTTCATTCAATTGGTGTTCCTCAGGGAAATCAAGGTCCCCACATGTTTGGACAAGATTTTGGTAGAGCACTGGTGACTCTGGACAACAGGGATAGATATTCGTTTAGAACGCCTTCATTGGTAGCGGTATCTAAAACGGCTCCATATGGACATAATGGTATTTTTCCTACATTGGAAGGGGTGGTTAAGCATCATATCAGTCCCATTTTCTACTATCGGGACCCGACAGTCTCCGATCAAATGATTCTCGATAATAATGAATCGTTGGACAGACGCAGTGAAATGCTACGCTGGATTAGAGTGGATGAAAGTGAGCTTAGTCAGTTGCTGACATTTCTGGATGCGCTGTAGAGCTAGGTTGTTATAGGGGTTACTTGCTTGGTGTAAATGATAGGAACTGCTAACGCTTAACTCCACAATGTAAAGGTGATTACTTGTATTCTTGTTAGTGGGTGTTCCTAATGGTATTCATCTCGGCAATAACATTACTAGTGTGTTTTGACTGACTCCAACAATACGATATTGTTTAGTACACTATTTCCTTTATCTTTAGGCCCATTCGGGTGGGATGGTGAGCCAATTTTCTATATACATCTCGTAGTTTTACCAAGTATCTACATTACGTTAGTCATGTAGTATGGAGTTTTTTTCAAGATGGTCACTTACTAAGGACCTACTAGGGGAAGGTCTTTCGTTTTGCTTAGCGAAGTTTTCTAAATTTGAAGTAATCTATTGATTACTAATTTAGCAAGATCACTGACTCACTTTTGTCCACAAATGTTTCAGGACTACTTAGAGATTGCACAACGACCAACACTGAGCCAAAGAAGAAGGCTGCCATAAGACCGTCTTTTTCTTTGCAAGTGCCACTCCCCACGAGGGTAGGGCGATAAGAGGCTCGTTAAGTATCTGTGACGCTATTAATCAAATTAGCTGCAGTGCTCTCAAACAGATGAGTGCAACAGTTAACGCTTTTCTATCACTAACGCGACTCTACCTACAACACTTACTTCATCTTCTTCGACGGTTAGAATCGAACCGTTAAAGCTGATTGCTAGCTTTTTGCCTGGTAAGCGCTGGATGTCGTTTAGCGAGAGTAGGCCGTCCATATCAACTAGGTATGTACCGCTTACTGCATGGTGAGATTCTTTATTTATAAGGAACGTAGTAGTTCCATCTTTGATTGCTATTACATTACTCACACCTAAGTCGTCTAGAAGAGCTTTATCGAATGCAAGTATCCCTTTCCCAACCAATTTACCGTCGTCAATAGAGAAACAGTCGATATCGAAAAGAGTTTTCGATTCGTTCTTCTTATTAATATGCTTTTGGGTTGGTGTTTTAGGGTACGGTTCGCCTTTATCTAGAAGTAACCATTCAAGTGAGACTCCAGTGCTCAAATGAGTCCTTACTGCAATTTCAAAGGGAGTAAGGTTTCTCTGTCGCCAAGTCGCGATTGTTGATTTTGGGATGCCAAATACGTCTGCTACGTCCTGTTGGCGGTCTGAATTCGTGATATCTATCAACTTCTTGATAATATCTCTACCTCCCAAATACGATATTTGGTCTATTTTAAGTTGCTTGTTATTCATATGTGATCAATAATCGCAATTGAGTTCGAAATGGTGGGGTGCAACTCGTCATTCCGAAATTAAACATTCAATAACAGAATAGGATATCACTATGCTCTCATATCAAGTAGTCCTAAATACGCCTTTCATGACGTACGACCAATACTCTCAGTTCTCTGGAATGCCGAAACGCACCATCATGGATTGGGTAGCTGATGGTCGCTTACCTATTAAAACTAAAGCAAAAGGTAAAGAAACCCCTCTCATCAATATGGTCATGTTGCTAGAAATGGCAACGCGTGAAACGTTGGAGAGAATGGGGTAAATAGCCATGCGTTTATCTTTCATAATTTTAACCAAAGAGCTTTGTCCGTTGGGGCTAACATTCTTGGTTGGAGTTTCGTTGTCATCTCGTCTTTGTTCAATTGAGTATTGGTTATGAACGGAATTGACTCAATAGGCGAATTTTATCGCACAAAACAAGGGGCCTTTAATGAGGCGTGTTGCGTGTTCGCTAGGTCAGAGAATATGGCTAGGCTGGCAGAGGTTATAGGGATGAGTCCGACCATGCTGCGGAATAAACTTAATCCTGAGCAGCCTCATGTCCTGAGTTGTGTTGAAGCCATCACTCTCGCCAAAGTGAGCGGTAATCACATCATTGTAAACAGCTTACTTCTTGGACTGGGTGTGGTCACCGCTTATATACCGCCCAACACTACGGATGATGCCTTTGTTTTGTGCGCACTAGAGAGCTCGACCCATTCGGGTGAGTTGTCTCGAATGGCTTTGGAGTATGCAGGAAAGCCTAGGCTTACTCGGGCACAGAAATATGAGATTGTTCAGACCGTACACGCGAATATCAGCGGTCAGGTTTTGCTCCTCAATAGTTTGGAAAAACTGAATCAAGGTGTTGGTCTGCTCAAAGCGATAGGGCGGAAAGGTGGGCGCTAGTGGTATATCAGTTTCAAGTATTCATTCGGAGGGGTGATGCTCATTGCTCCGGATCATAAGCCATCTTCTGAAAGGTCTGGTCATGGATTAACAGAAGAAGATAAGCGAAGAGGCCTTCGCTATATCAGGCGCATCCGACGCGAGTTATGTGACCGTCAACTTTCGCCATTATTGGTTGAGTGGATGAGGTTAACGTATCAATTAAGGCATTCGAATCGGGTGTTTGAACAAGTACGGCTGCGAATTCGTTTATTCGGCCTTGAAAAGCGAATGCAAAGAATCAGACAGCGTTGGCTTTAACGCGTTGTCCTTAGCCTGAGTAACGTCATTGGCTGCTCCCAAAGGAGAGCCTGTTAGCCAAGGAAAACGTGATGAATAATCATGAGTGGGTGGTCATAGGCGGTAAGGTGCTTCTTCAAACAAGCCAAGAAGCGGTCTTCTATCTAGCGGTAGTGAGCGAAGACCAATGGCGTGATGAATTCCGCTGTTATGTGAAAAGCGGGGTGAGGGGAAATGACGAATACTTAGCAATTGAACGCCTGAATGGAAAGGATTCATCAGGTTCGACAGGCTTATTGGGCGCCACTAAGAGCGTCAACTCGGTCGTAACGTACGAGGCCTTGGAAAGGGTGTTTATCCAGAGCGAGTCTGGAAGTCAACGTGGACAAGGGGCGGTGAGGGCGAGCCGATGACGGCTCATTCTGAATACGCTGCGTCTTCGTCTATGTCGTGTTTGAGCCGGCTGCTTGAGGAAGCGCCTTATTTGTCGAGGTGCAGTGACAACAAAACCGCGATGCTAATTCGACCTCGAAACTACGCCGTCAGATGGCCCTATATGCAGGTCAATCGAAAAGAGATGCAGGCGTGGATGGTTTTCGATATTGATCATGAACACCGAGCTTTCCCCAATCCCTACATTTGGCAAGATGAAGGGTTGCCGCCCCCCAATATGATTGTCCGAAACCGTACCAGTAATAAAGCCCACCTTTTTTATGCCATTGTACCGGTTTGCACCAGTGATCAGGCTCGCTCCAAACCCATTCAGTACCTCAAAGCTATTTATCGCGCGTTAGCCTTGCGATTGGAGGCGGACTTGAGTTATTCAGGGCCTGTTGCCAAAACGCCCTTTCATCCTTGGTGGCAGACAACCGAACTTCACCGCAGTGTCTATGAACTTAACGAGTTAGCGGATTCGCTTGAACTGGAGAGTACGCGGCCGTGGCTTCGTCAAGAGAGGGACGTTTCTTATTCCCGGAATTGTACTTTGTTTGAACGTACTCGCCGGTTCGCTTATGACATCGTCGACGAAGAAAGGGAAAAGGGCAGCTATACGAATTTTAAAGGCCGTGTAGAGAGCTTTGCACATATCAATAATGCCAATTTGGTGGGTAAGCCGTCTTTGCCATGCAGTGAGGTGTTAGCGGTGGTAAAAAGCGTCTCTCGTTGGACCTGGGATAAATATTGTGCTCGGTCAGACTGCCAGCGAGGTGTGATGAGGTTGGATAGTGGATTAAGTTTACAGGAAAGGCAGCGTAGAGCGGCCAGAAGAACTCATAACCTTCGTCGGACGAAGACCACTCGCCGAATTATCCGCGCCTGTCTGTTTCTGTTACGCAAAAATCAGGAGCTCACGATTGGTTTGGTGGCGCGTAAGGCGAACTTGTGTCGCCAGACCGTCAGTCGTTACGTCTATCTGTTTGAATGGGTCAAGTCTGCTTTATCCGAAAGTAGGCGAAATGGGCCAGAGCCTCGTGGTAATTATGCTGTTCATCAGATATCTGCCCCTATAACGTTAGAGAGGGCGGAGTATGAAGTAGGGAAAAAGAAGGCGGTGCTTGAGTCGGCTTTTCCTTGAGTTAAATAATAATGAGTAACTATCGACTAAAAACGAGGTCCCTTAGTAAATTCAATTATAGAGTTGAGACTAGGTTGCATTTATTGGACACCCGATCATCTCCTCTCTTACTTTTTGTCCGCGAGCTCCTTTTTAAAGACATGAAATGTGTTCTAAGGGTGAGTCGACATGACCCTGTTCAATGTGATTGATGTCTCAATTTGTTTAAATATGGATTCACTCGCTCCATATTGCTGTATATTTACACAGTAACTTAAGGGAGGAGTTATGTCTTTTAAAGATAAAGAGACACTGTCAACAGGAATTGAATTCATTGTTGAAGCCGTAGCGGTGAAGACGAATGGCCAAGATCATTCAGCGTTAGGCTTATATCTGATCAGCTTACTGCTAGAAGATCAAAAGATTGGCCTTGATTGTGATGAAAAAAGGACGGTAGTACCGCTTGGTAAATCGCGTACAACACATCTTGATTTGGGCTGGAAGTGCCCAACGTTTTAGATTTGGTTGTGTTAGTTGGCGCTTCATATAGCTGTGGGACAATTACTAAGGTACAGGATAGACAATTGATGGAAAAGTACAGGTAATCACTCACAAGAGTCTTGGACCAGTTAAGGCTAAACAGTGTGTGATAAGCAGTATGGTTAGCTAATTGGGTGGACTTTGTAATGATAGTTATTCAACTCTTCACTTGCTTGGCACAACTCATATGTGAAATAAGGTTGGGTTGCTAAGCTCTTAGTGAATCTGTCTAATTCATTCGTATGTATAAACAGCGAAATGGGTGCAATCTGACGGTTTTCATTATCGAAGCAATGATCAATATGTGCTCTGTCGATATAAACAACGTCCATTTCCTGCTTAGGGGTCTCTTCAATAAGTTTTGTTTCTAATCCGCTCTTCTCAAAGCGTTCTAACAAGGCATAAAGCTTATCAACGTCGTTTTTGCTCTCTATCGCTGAATATTGAGATAAAACGCTTTCTAAGTGTTTTTCGATTGAGCCAAATTTACTCTTCATCAAACAAACAGTTTTAAGCTTTTTCTTGATAAGGCTATATCGAGCTTGTTTGATTTTTGGCTTTAAGAAGTCAATGATGATCTTGTTTCGTTGCTCTTCTTTAACAAAGTGACTGGAAGTTTTTACTTTGAAGTAAAGGTGAAGAAGAGTGTTTTCGAAGGTCGACTTAAGAAGTTGATGGTATGAATGTTCTGACATTGTTCACATCGATTATTTTCTGGTGAGGGTATCTTATCACAAGAATAGCAAGGCTCTAAGGCCGAAACCCAAGTGACGCCATTTGCTGTTTGTGTGTTGTTGAGTGAGTTTCCTACTCATAAGAAGCATGACTTAAGAGTGATTCTTAACGCTCAATATCTCTGCGCTAAACCTTGTAGTGGTCTAATGATCCCGGACACCAAATTAGGTGGTAAAGTCTCCACCATAAATGAGGTGTTCAATGACAAAACGACAACGACGTACATTTTCTACTGAGTTCAAACTAGATGCTGCAAGTTTG
>NZ_CAWQUW010000032.1:0-25083 GCF_963898195.1 Vibrio sp. L3-7
CCTTAAGGCCAGTAGCATCAATAGCTAGGTGCTGTATCGCTCCTCTCGTTTTAGTCTTAAATGAAACCTCAACTTGCTTGGCTCTACGACTGATGCAGGTGTAATGCGGACAACTTAACGGTACATGAGCTAACCTAAATATCGAGTCGATAAATCCTTGAAGCGCTCTCAATGGCATAGAAAAAACTCGTTTGACCATAAGTGCTGTCGTGATAGCTAAATCACTGAACCGACGCGGCCTCCCGCGCTTATTCTGTTTGTTTTGCGCCCACCCGCTTATTGCTTCTTCATCAATCCAAAAGGTCAGAGAACCACGGTTAATGAGTGATTGGTTGTATTGCTTCCAGTTGGTTGTTTTGTAACGTGGTTTAGGCATAGGGCTACGAGATAGAGTGAACGTAGCTGATCAGATCGTAGGTTCTTGATTTAGTTCCATTGAATTACGCAACAAAGCCCCAGTGAATGGTAAAGAAGTTAGGTGTGCTCTGGTCGCAAAGATGAGAGATAAATTACTCGCGGTTCGAGGGGATCAACAAACGGAATTTCATCAATTGGCTGCCTTAGGGTTGGAGAAGAAAAACTTCAATATGGAAAGTAATATTGGAGAATGAAATGGTTAAAAATAGAAGGGAGTTTGAATAATAATGACTTCAAATACGGAACTGTTTACCTACTTATTTGTTACATTGCTATATGCGTTTATGCCCGGTCCTGCAATGCTTTACAGTATTGCTCAAGCTGTGTCAGGAGGGAAGAAAGTAGGAATTATGGCAGCTTTTGGCCTTCATATAGGAGGTTATTTTCATGTAATTTTAGCTGTATTAGGTTTGTCTTCTGTGCTTTTAGCTAATCCTTCTCTCTATTCTGCCATTCAAAAGCTAGGAGCTCTCTATCTTGTTTGGTTGGGTTTCCAACGTATCTATCTATCAAAAAAATTACGTATTACTTCTTGTGAAAGCAATCTTACCTCTCCTAAAAGAACGTTTATTGATAGTGTCATTGTAGATATTCTGAACCCTAAAGCCGCAATTTTCTATCTTGCTTTTCTCCCACAGTTTGTGAATGAAGCAGGAAGTGTTGCTGTTTGGCTCCAACTGCTTATTTTGGGAGTTGTTACGAATTTATTGTTTAGTAGTGCTGATCTGTTAAGTGTTTTGATGGCGAGTCATCTACAGAAAAAGTTTCAAGCAAGAAGTAACTGGGTTGATTTTTTCTCAAGGTGGTCTGGTAGTATTTTTATACTGTTAGGTGTTATGGCCTTGGTAAACTCCTCGTACAATTAGGGGAAGGGACATACTTCTCGGATTTTTTAATTTCAAGTTGAGCTTTATGTTTACGATGCAATGACTTAGGTTAGACGGTAGTGTTACTCGTTACTTAATTCGGAGTTAGCTGCCACTCATGTTGTGAGGAGGAGTGATAAATGGAATATCCACTTATAGGAGCATGTCAGTGCGGGCAAGTGACCTATGACTTGTATGAAAAACCACTAATGGTCTTTGCTTGTCACTGTACAGAGTGCCAAAAACTGTCTACCAGCCCATTTAGCATTACAGCAGTTGTCGATGCCGAGAAAATAGAGTTTTCTGGTCAACTGAAAACTTGGGAACGTTTAGCTGATAGTGGCAATCGTAATTGCGCGATGTTCTGTCCAAATTGTGGAAACAGAATTTACCATTTCAATCCAGATGCACCGCAAACGGTTAAATTAAAGTTAAAACCAACTGATATGTCGGCAGCTGATATTTTCGAACCTCAAGCACATGTTTGGGTTAGTGAAAAACTAGATTGGTACCAAATACCAACTAATGTAAAGGTTTTCCCTGAGCAGCCGGGGTAGCGGTGAGCAAGTGTTTAAGATATTAAAATACTTGTTCTAATCTATTGAGGTTTAGGGAGTTTCATTGCATTAACTTACTTTTGGCCAGAACTTTCATAGGTTGAATCTTTATCTGTGGCACTTTCTAACTCGAAAGTGCCCCAAAATCACTTAGATTAAAGACTCTACACTATTAAGAGGGCGTGCGTTTACCCTACTAAAACTTATTCGATTGAGCTGATAACTCATCATTCCGTTACTAGGTGACATCTTGTACGCTAACTCCCCTTTATGTGGCATAAGGTATTGATTGTCAGTTGAGTTAATATGAAAATGAATGCCTCACCTAAGGATGAAAGACAACAATTTGTTGTCTAATAAGCGTTAGGGCTCTAGGAGAATACGGTGTTAAACAAAGATATCGCTAAATTTTCATACAAGTGCATGTCCGATTCTAAATGGAGAAAACTGTTCGGGGTTGTTAATGACTCAAGTTTGAAAATCGTACAATGTACGTGGAAACTTGTGGGTGAACAGCAATGCCGAAATGGCTTCGTTCCCGATTTAGAACAACTTGGTGACAATTATGTAGGCGACTGCGGCGCTTTGAATGGTCCTTTTGAATTCAGGCGTATTGAATGGCTTTTATTGCCTCATCGAGTTGAGTTTAAGCCATATAAAAATGCACCAACGCAATACAAAACGCAGGATTTAACGCCAATATTAAAGCATTTAAATATGCTCGGGAGTTTCGAAGTAGAGATGGACAAGGTAGGGTTGAGAATATATGGCTACAAGCCCTAACAAATAAGGATTAAGCGTTGCGTAGCCAACGTTAAATCCCAAGAGTTGAACAAGCCCGAGCCTCTATATATAAGTAAATTGTGCGTCCTGCACGTCATTTTTACTATTTGCCATACCTGCACTTATTGATGATTTGCTAATTTAGCAAAACCACTGACACGGAAATGTCCAAAGGCGTTCTAGCGCTCATTGCCGTTAACTGTAATCTCGTCATTTTTAGCCTGTATTTTGGGGGTGAAAGTGCCCCTGTATAAGCGTAATTTGGTGTTAATGTAAAAACAGTGTGGTCAAATCTACACCCCAACCCCTTCCAATAGGGGCGTTTTTCATCGATAATCCAAACTCTTAGTGAAAACAAAAACCAACCGGATACTTTGTAATAAGTGCCCCTGTATTTTCAATTCATCACCACACACCTACGCCAGTATTGCCATTCAGTCGAAGGTAAACTTGATCGTGCTGAGTCGTCTTTTGGGGCATGCTGAAGCAGAAACGACGTTAAAGTATGCGCATTTGGGACGTGAGGACGTGTGTCAGGCGGCCTCTCATGTGTCGGGAGTACTCGTTAAGGGGATGTGCTCATGAAGTCACTGTTATTCACTTCTAAAGTCATTCAATCACTGAATTCAAAAACTAGAACGTATACGGTGTGGGATACCCAAGTTCCAGCGTTAGGGGTTCGAGTTTATACCGATGGTCGCCGTTTCTATGTGACTCATTTATCCATTCCCAATCAGACGTTGGCGGTAGTGGGGCAACTGACACTAAAAAAAGTGAGACAACACGTACGCGCTTTACAGGCCTCTTTTTTAGACAAAAAGACGAAACCGATACGGTTGATCCGCTTTGATGCGTTGGTGAAAGAAGAATGGACGGATAAGGTCTGCAAGGGATGGAAACTGAGTACACAAAGGACAGCGTCGAGCGCCCTAAAAAAGCATTTGTTACCCGAGTTTGGGCGCTATCCTGTCAGCCGTATTGATTCGTGTCATGTACATCGTTGGTTTGATGAATTGAGTCAGAGTTACTCAGGGACAGCTAATCGTAATCTTGATGTGCTTCGTTCTATTTTCAAATATGCGGTGAAGCAAGGTTATTGCATGGACAATCCTTGTGACGGTTTCAAGCAAAATCGTAAAAAAAAGCTCAATCGTTTTTTGAGTTTGGACGAGTTAGCGCGGTTGCATAACGCCTTAACGGTCGTCAGCCAGCAAGGTGATATAGAAGCGTGCTGTTGTCAGGTGCTAAAGCTGGTGCTGTTAACGGGATGTCGAATTTCAGAGGTAACAGGCCTGCAATGGTCTTTTGTTAAAGGCAGGGAGTGGCACTTGCCGGACAGCAAAACCGGTGCGAAGGTGGTGTATGTTGGCAAGGAAGCGCAACAGCTCCTTTCAGACATCCCAAAGCAAGCATGGAGACAGCGTAGCGAATCACACGATGATGTGTTTATGCCTTTGCGTCTTTTTGTGAGTCGGTCGACTAAGGTTAGTATGGTATGGCAACAGGTGCGAGCCTTAGCTCATATCGAGGATGTGCGCATTCACGATTTGCGTCATACCTTTGCCAGTTATGCGGTGTTAGAGGGGTACCCTATTCCAATGGTGTCGAAATTGTTGGGTCACACGCGTATTTCATCCACGCTTCGTTACGCTCACGTGGATGATGCGCAAGTATCGCAATCTGCTGAGGCCATAGGGGAAGTTATTAGTGGAATTTTATCAGGCCAGCTTGTGAGTACCCCTAAAACTCGAAAAGTGAGAGCATCCAGACTTAAGCCAACGAAATCTCCCCTCAAATGCAGAGGAAGACCTATCAAAGCAATACCTGAACTTACCGATGAGGAGGTTGAACGGCTTAGATATGAAGTGGAATTTTGGGAATGGTGATTAAAATCTCTGTAGGAATAACACAAGTGCATCAAACTTTATGGCTAGGGTTTTGGTGAAGTTTTTTTTGGGGGAGTCACACTTGGAGTTCTATGCTCATTTACTTTTTTCTTGCCTCACCGTAGACCTTCAGCCCTGTATCATCACGGCTAAATGCTGGATTGCTTCTTCACCAATCCAAAAGATCAGTGACTCAGGAGTGATTAAAGCTTGACTATATTGTTTTCAGTTAGTTTCTTTATAGCGAAGCTTGGTCATTAATCTAAGTTTGAGTCAACTTAGCTGCTCAGCTCATAAGTTTAAGGTTTAATTTTGATAAATAATGATTATTTATCAAAATTACATGTGATTGTTAGCATCGTTTTTTTAAGTCCAGGGCTAAAGTTGAAATATTCATTTTTTACTTATTAGAGTGGTATAAATGTTATGACTGTAGCAAAGAGGACATTAGGACGGATGGTGTTTGTTGCGCAATTTTTACCATTTTTATGGTTTGTTCTTCTAGTATTAATCCAAGAGTGATTTTAAGGGTGATTAAGAACGCATACTTTGATTCATTTAAAGAGGAGTGGCGGGTTATCTGAGTCCTTGTACAAGGTTTGCTGTCCCACTAATTTAGCTCATCAGATTACACTTGTATACAAATGGTAGTGTTTTGAAAGGACAGTGTTAAAAAACAGCTTGAGCTAAGTTTGTTCAGGCGAGTTTCTCATATATCGGTATAAGTTAGGAGAACGGTCGTCCATGTAGCGTTGAATTTATTATTAAAACAACTTCTATATCTTATTGCTAATAATCAAAGATAAGCCAAATCCAATAAATATCCCTCCAGTAACCTTATTAAATGTCGCTCTAACCTTCTCTTTTATAAGCCAAAAATTAAGCTTTTTTGTTACTAACGCGTATGTCAAAAGTGCTAGGAATGACGATGATGTAAAGGTGAGTGTAAGCAAGATAAATTGCGGTATGATGGAATGTTCAACTTCGATAAATTGAGGAAATAAGGCCGAATAAAATACGATAGCCTTTGGGTTAGTTACACCAACCAGATATGCTTCAAGAAACAGCATCTTTCTGCTATTCGTGCTAACTTGGGGCTTATGATTTTTTACAGTCCTTTTGTTTGATCTCCATGTTTTTATTCCAAGAAAAACTAGATATATGCCGCCAACCATTTTTATAAATAGGAATAATGATTCAGATGCCAAAAGAAGAACACCTAAACCTGTAGCCGACAAGCCTGCCATTGTGAGCATAGCCGCAACATTTCCAAGAATCCCTGAGACCGCTCGCTTAACCCCATACACGGCTGAATTTTTCACAGTCAATAAGACCGCTGGCCCCGGGGAAAAAGTAGCAGCTACACAAATTGTAAAAAATAGTAAATAGTCCATATATTTGTTATCCGTAAACCTATTGAAATTGAAAGGACGTAATGCTCTGTTTTAGAGGATGATGACACTACCCGAGTTTAAAAGGATTACATCATAAGCACCTGTATTGTGCCTTAGTTATTAATTATTTAACCATAATTTATATTTAAATAATTAACAAACCCCTGTCAATTCCCGTTTTGTTAATTTAAATTATTTTAAATATTAATTCTATGGTAATAGAAGTGCAAATTTTAGTTAGAGGGTTACAAGGAAGAATAAGATGCTAACGCAAAAGCTTGCTATTGTTGGAGGTGGGGTTGGAATGTTGTCTATACTAGATCATATATATTCAATGTCAGACTCGAAATTTGAAATATATGTTTTTATGGAAAATACAACCGGTGTTGGCGAGGCTTACAAACAAGCTCCTGATGAATTTATAATGAATACTCGTAATGATAGTATCTCGTTTTTTAATCATATAAACGACTTTCAAGATTGGATAGCCTGTAATCATCCAACTCTTTCTTCGACAGATTACTTTGTACCTCGACGGGTTTTTGGGAATTACCTTAATGAAGTTAAAAAAAATATATTGGTTAAGCTAAAGAAGAATGAAAATAACGTTCACTTTCTTGGATTAGTTAGTGAAATAAAAAAATGTGGTTCTATAGTTTCGGGTAATACGGTTTATGATAATTTTGATGCGATATTTACTTCTATTGGATTCGGCTCTTCATTCCCAATCAAAGAAAACATTTCAAAGATTAAATCAATCCCTAAGGAGGGAACTATAAACATTGTGGGCTCAGGGTTGTCATCGATAGATTGGATTATTTTAGCAAATAAGTTGAGGCCAGATCTCCGCATTAATGTATTTTCTAAAAATGGAATCTTTCCGGCTGTAAGAAGCCACTTTTCTGAAAGTGATTTCGACAATATCTTTGAGAGTAAACCAGAATTGTTAGATAACCCTTGTTTGTTTAAGCTATTACGACTCATAAAATCTGAGTGCCTTAAAGACCCAATTAATGGAGAAGCGGATTTTAGAAACTTGCTTAAGCCCAAGAGAGAACTGCGAGAAGAACTTGACATTGCTCGAACAAGAATTCCTATCTGGCAACCTCTTCTTTATCGTTCAACTAAAAACTATAGCAAATTTTTTAGTGGTCTTCCTTCTAGGCAGAAAAGGTTACTTAAAAGACATCGTTCTATATTTGTAAATAGACGAGTTATGTTCCCAATTAGGAACGCAGAAATAATTAATAGTTTAATTGTTGATAATAAGTTAACTATCGAGAAGAAAGTGGTGAATAAAGAGTTTATGGTAAGAGAAAATACTATTGACTGTACATGTTGTTACTTGGCGCTCGAGCGGTTTCTTAAAAGTATAAACGTGACAAGTCATGATGGTTCTACTCTAGTTGATGCGAATTTTAAGGCATGTAGCAAGAGGAATCTTTATATACTGGGTCCCGCAACAAATATCGATAATTATTTTACTGAGGTTTCATCCCTCACTTACTTGCACGCAAAAGAAGCGGTGAGTGACTTTTTATCAATAAATTTTGGAGAATCCAAATGATTAATAAGAAATTTATACGTAACAATTTCAAATTACGCCTAAAAAATGGCGAAAAGCTTCATGGACTATGGTTTTCGTCATGCAGTCCCATCATTGCTGATGTAATACGTGATTCAGGTTACGATTGGGTGTTAATTGATATGGAGCATTCAATTAACACTACCGAATCAGTAGCAAACATTCTACGTTGTTTTAGAGATAGTGAAACCTCTCCAATCGTCCGACCTCCAGTTAACGATCCTGTTGAAATAAAGCGATTGCTTGATGTAGGCGTGAAGAACTTCTTGTTTCCATTAACTGAGTCTGTAGATATGGCAAGGCAGGCAGTTGCTTCAACGCGATACAAAGCAAAAGGTGGGCTTCGAGGTGTATCTTTAGGTCAATGTGCTAATCACTTTGGTCGTATTTCTGACTATTTCGATAAGGCAAACCAAGATATAACTGTGATTCTTCAGGTTGAAAGTGCTAAGGCAATTTCTTTGGTGCCTGAGTTAGCTTCAGTTGATGGTGTAGATGGTCTTTTCGTTGGCCCTGCCGATTTGTCAGATGACATGGGTAAGACGGGTCAAACTTTTGAATCAGATGTACAAGAGAAGATCGGGGAGTTTATCCAACTTTGTAAAGAGTCTTCAATTCCAGCAGGCTCCTTAATATTCAATGAAGAAATGGCAGATAAATATTATTCTGACGGGTTTTCTTTTATCTCATGTGCCAGTGATCTTTCATTGTTGAGAAATTCTGCTGACACACAAGCCCAAAAATTTGTAGTTAGTGTTAATTAAATCTAAGGATCGAAGATGGTGGATTTATCTATCGGAGTACCAGAGTGCCCAGTTAAATATATTGATAGTTTATCGGTAGCTATTGAAAATGATGGTGTTAAGTGTGGTAAATATCCGTCTTCATTTTGTAAAGAAGAGGCTGAAGTAATTGAGCAGATCTTTCTAAAAAAATTAGGTATCAAGAATGTTTTGGATTCCGGGTTAACAGTTCACCATGGCGGGCGAGGAGCATTATATACGGTGTTTTGTGTCCTTTCGAGAATAGGGCTAAATGAAATATTTACGTCAACTCCTTATTGGAATGGATATTCTTCTATTCTTGGTTCTATCGAATCAAATATGAAGATTTCTAGTAGTGAATGTAAAAATAAATGTTCCGCAGCTTTAATATGCATGCCAAACAATCCTGATGGAAGAGTTGACCTTGAACGTTTGGCGCACTTGGTCGCAGTTTATGAATATGTTGTTATTGACCTAGTATATTTTAATTTTCTTTCCACCGATGAGGTTGAAAAAATCTCTTCAATATTAAAAGGGAGAACTAACTACATTTTAATATTTAGCACCTCAAAGTTTTGTGCTACTCCCAACTTGCGAGTTGGCTACTCCTATACACCCAATAAATTCCTTTATGAGATAGTTACACGGAAGCAATTTGAGCTTTCAAATTATCCTTCCATGTTAAATCGACAGTTAGCGATAAAGTATTTATCTGAACGCAAAGTGACCAGAGCTATCACTAGTTACTATCACGAAATACTCGACAATGTCAGACCGATAATAACTCCTGAAGGCATCTCATTTTCAGCGAATGGCATGTTCATGTGGATAGTTTGTAATGATTGTTCATCAGATATCGTAGTTAGAGAAATTTTTCAAAAATGCAACATTAAGGGTATGGCTGGGCATGATTTTGGTGAATCAAGAGGCTCGAGATGGTTATTAAGAGCTGACGTTGATTACAGGCACTTGCTCGAGCAAGTTTTTCTACTAAACAAGGAAAAACAAAAATGAATGGTGTGATTTTCCATAAAAATATTCTAAAGCCACTTGATAATGAAGGCTTCTTACCAATGCACACAGATGGCCGTGTGGGGGTTAATATTCGCGAGATATTTCATGATGCGGGTGAGAATGGTTCACGACTAGCACTAGTAAAGTACGATCAGGCTGCTTTGGTTCCCGAACATATACATACAGGCTACGAAGTTATCTTTGTCCTTGAAGGTGTTCTAAGTGATAACTATGGAAACTATACTCGGGGGGAATTGATCGTCTATCGCCCAGATTCCGCTCACTCGTTGCATACTAAAACCGGGTGTATATTTTTGGTTCTATGGGATAAGCCAGTTGAACGGGTAGGGGAGAGTGCTGGTGAGAAGAAATGATATTGTCACTATAGCTCAACTATTGAAAGGGGTAGACACTATCGATATTCTTGGCTTCGGTAGCTGTGTATCTCCAGACTATTTGTTGCAATTAATTGTTCAAGCCCACTCTCAAACGGGAATAAAAAAGAAGTATGGTGTTATTTGTCCTACTTTTACAGGTAGCGGTTATAGGCATGGGGTTAATATACTAGCTAGTAATCAAATGATAAGTTGGGCTATTGGTGGTTTTTTTGGGGCTGCTAGAGGGCTTGGAGATGGGATTATTCGTGGTGATATAGATGGGTACACTTTGCCTCAAGGTATTGTAAATCATTTATTGGGTTCTACGTCTCGTGCGGTTCATTCCAATATAGGGTTGAAGACTCTGGTCGATCCTTCCTATCGTGGTGGAGCGCTTGGAGACAACCCGCAACTTAAACCAGTAACAACTGGATCTGCAGACAATACGCTAAACTATAGCCTTCCACATTCTGAGTTAGTTTTACTACGAGGGTCAGGTTTTCTAGTTAACGGCGATGTTATTTTAGAGAAAGACCCTATTGATCTTGATTTGAAACGCATTTTAGACGCTTCTCTTGTTCGACGCGCAAAGGTTATTATTCAGGTCCCTGAAATAACTTTACCGCCGTCCCCTTTGCATATAGCGATCCCTCGCTGTTTTTTTAGTGGTGTGTTCTCCTATAGGGCGGATAACCACTGTGTTACTTATAGGAACGACTATTCATTACTTGGTGACAACAAACCTCTATATAGAGAGTGTAATACAGTAAGGAAGCTATCAACTCTTCTAGAGGAACGAGTAAGTAAGAATGAGAAGCTTATCGTAGGTATCGGCCTACCTGTCGCTGCCATTAACCAATTGAACTTGATAGACTCAGGTTATAGCGTATCAATTGAGTCTGGCAACCAAGGAGGGTTTCCTATTGATGGGCTTGGGTTTGGTATCTCAATAGATCCTGTTTCCATCAACTCTCAGACAAAAACATTTCAAGATATTTGGTCAAGAAAATTTGACCATGCATTACTCGGAGTTGGAAACATTGACGAAGATGGAAATGTGTATGTAGCAAAGCTAGGAGGTTCTCTATTTGGTGTTGGGGGATTTATTGATATTGTAGATAATGTAAATAAAATTACCTTTATCGGTAGGTATACAAAGAAAAAATTGATTCGCCGAGATTCTAATTGGATCTGCTTTAGAAATTCCGTCGTAAAAGATGTTGACTACATATTGACATGATTTCTTTCCAGTATTGCTACTGGTTGAATTTTAGCCCATAGCACTTTCTAGCTTAAAAGTGCCCCGAAATGAGTTTATGCAAACAAAAAGCAACCGTGCTCTGAGCGTAATGTGAACAAATTTTTCTTATGCTTTTTTCCTTGCAAGATTAGGGGGATGAAGGTAGGCGAATCTCTTCAACTACCTTCATACCGGGTATTAGTTATTGCGAGATTTAAACTCAGAGTGCCAGTCAAGAACGGCATTAATATCGGTATCTAGCTGCTCAGGTGTAGGTGGCTCTACCGGTGACTCACTTGGCTGGCTATGTTCATGCACAGAATATTCCCCCATAAGGCGCTCAATAAGATTGCAGTCCTCAATTGTTATCTTCGCTAAGTTACTAATTTTATTTTTTGTTTGGACATCTCTACGATGACGCTGAACCACATCTGCTAGAAACTCAACTTCAACAACTCTTTCAAGTAGAATTCTGAAGTCGCTGCAAATTGACTTCGCCAGAGGGGCATAAACCTCAGTACCGTGTGAATCCAATAGTTTTCTAGCTTGAGCTAACCTTTGATTCTTCAGCTCCTTTAAAGCATTAAGTGGTTTTTTCGCAAACAATGGAACAACTCCGTGCTCTCCGCAGCCCCAATGCTCACGCCTGATGTGTACGCATGTAGGATTCCCAAGGTCATTTAAGGCTCCTAATAAACTAATTCTATGAGTAAAAACAATAACTTGCCTATGTTCAGATAACTTAACAAGTCGTTTTGCAACACACAACTCATATGACTGATCTAGCGATGATATCGGGTCATCAAAAATAAACGGGGTAGTTTGAGGTTTACTATTAGTATCAGCTAAGAAAGCGGCAAGGCTTACAATTCGCTGTTCACCCTCGCTTAAAATGTCGTGGGACTTACTGCGGGTGAAGTTTTGGTTCATACCCATCAAGTGCAGTTTGTGCATCACTTTTCCTTTTGACACACGTGTTTTGGACAACTGAACATTGATTTTCTTTGCACCAAGATTATCTAGTTCTTCGTTGAAACGCTTAACATAAGCATCTGTTATTACTTGCTTTGATACTTCGCCAGCTTTACGTGTGAACTTTGAGCTACCTAACAATTTGCCCCATTCTTCATATTGCCTGTACTTCTCTAGCCTTTTGACCTCTTGAATAATGGCGTCAATGTAACCTGAAGCCCATTGTTTTGCTTTGTAATCATTAAGCTCGTTGGTTAGTTTCTCTTTGTTGAAAGCAATTACGTCTTTTTGATGGTTCTCTATTTCTTTTGCAAGCACCTCTTTTTTTTCTGATAGTGCTGCAATAAGTGAAGTATCAAATATGAATCCTTGATTTGGAATTTCAGGGTGCTTAACAAGAGCCTCAGAGACTTTTTCTATTTCACCCCATATCTTGCTTAAGACAGGTAGCCATTCTTCTTCGATAAGGTTTGATGCCGCTATTTGAGTCTTTAAGGCATCTTTCGTTGGTATTGATGGCAACTTTTTAACTAAGTTGTCAAAGTGTAGCTGCGTAGCTTTAACTTCTTTCTCAAGGCTTCCTTGAATGTGTTCTTCAAAAGACATAAAGCGTTGTTTAGCTGCATCTGAAAGTGGTTGATGACATAGAACACACTGAGCGTCATTTCCAATATAAGGGGCTTCTCCATCTGGATATGCTTCTTTCATAGAGTATTCTTTCGCAGCAACCCAAAGAGCTTTCCAAGTTTGACTTCCGATGCCATTCAGCAAGTTTTCATCTGAGAGGGCTTTAGCACCTTGCTCCGCTATTTTTTTTGCAAATTCTAGTTTAGCTTTAGATTCACTAATCTTTTCACAAACTAGCGAACTGACTTTTTCGCTTGCCACTAAAACTGAATTAGTGAGTTCAGTCAGTTGTTTTAGTTCCCGTGATTTCTTGTCTTTTAGTTTTGATGGGTCACCTTTTAGACGCTCACTAAGTTCATTGAGTTTGTTTTCGTCATCATTGGCAAAATTGAAAAACTCTCTCAGTGTTGCTTCCGGCACATCTGCTTTAAGCCTGTCGTTAATTGCTCGTATATATTTGGATTGCGTTAGTTCTACTGGAGTGTTGGGTAGAATTTTTACTAATTGAGCCTGCTCTGTATCGAGTAAAGACTTGATTGATGTGGAAACGAACACAAGCTTCTCAAACAGAAGAACATCAATCGGTACATATGACACTTCATTTTCATTATCAAGGTAAAGACCTCCAGTAGAAGAGTCGAAAATATCTGCTGAACTTATCTCAGGGATAGGTAGCGAGTTTGCAACCCAGTCAATTTTTTTCGCACTCACGCCATCAATACTAATAGCACATTTGCTCATAGCTGGAGGCGTTTTAAAAACGTTTGGTTTCAGGTCGTTAGCATTGTTTTTTCCACATGCCTTTTTGAGGATACGTGTGTAACCTGATTTGCCAGAACCATTATTTCCGTAAACAACAGTGAGTTTCTGTTCGAAGGTTAAAGGAGAGCGAGGGTTTAGGTCATCAATACCTTCAATTTCACCAATTGACTTAATCCATATTTGATTGGCAGTGCTTGATTCTTCGCTGAATTGTCCAAAATCTAATGCCTCGGCGCATGACTGACCTTTTAGAGTTTTTAACAACTCTTTAAACTCTATGATTTTATCTTGTGTGATTTCTTCCTGTTTTAATATGGCCTGAGCCGCCAACTGAACCCAGTAAGGTTGAGTATGTAGCCAGTTGATAATGCCTTCTCTCACGCTACCCATTCGCAATACTCCGGTAAACTTTTGATTGATATTCGAATGGGTTGATTAAAGCATGTGTTCATAAATATGAATATGCCATCTCTTTAATAAGAGCTAAAAAACTGATTTAGAGCAATTAATTGGACGGTTAAATCTTTGTTTGCCTGTATGTAGTGGATGAGTTATATGGGCCAATCAATAAGAAGATTTGCAATGCCTCAGGTTGTCTGTTAGGTGCTGATTTAGTGAAATCTGAAGCTCATTTATGTCCAGAGGCTTCATAGACCTGAATTTTGACTCGTGGTACTTTGACTCGTGGTACTTTCTAACTCGAAAGTGCCCCTAAATTGGTTTCGCCAAAAAGTCTACATTCACAGGTGAGCAGTGTTTGACCAAATAGAACTAATCTGGCACCCAGAACTCACAAAGATTGAAAAATGGGTGTTAGAGTGCTGTTTTTAGCTCAAAGCAACTCGATAATTCTTGCTCTATCAATCGATTTGAAGGCGTCATAAACTTACAAGGTGGTTTTAGAGAGTAATCCAATGGTTTATTACGAACCTTCGAAGAGTTAGGATGCTGCATCGTTTTTTATTAAAAGGAAATATTTTGACTCAGTGTAAATACCTCATTGATGTGGATTTTTTCTTACGTCATAATTTGACATCTAAAGGGTATGAATTAACCCATCCCGTAGTGTTAGACCAATACCCTCAGAATAGTAAATATGAGGCTCTTGAATTCTCTATCTATAAAAAGAAAGTTATCTATCGAAAGGGGAACCTTACACCAGATAGGCCCGGCAATTTTCTATCAATATGGAAGAGACCAGATGAAAATAGCACTGAATCTAGAAGAACCATGCCTTACGATAAGAATGATCTAGATTATCTTTTTGTTGAGGTTAATGATTACGAATCTTCGAAAAGAGGGATGTTTATCTTCCCTTTATCTGTTTTGATTAATAAAAAAATCATTACCTCAGATAAAGCTAAAGGTAAAATGGCATTCAGAGTGTTTCCACCATGGACATCTAGCCGTGGAGAGCTAAAAACAAAAGTGTTTTCCAATTCAGCAAAGAAAACTCAGCTCTGGCAAAGTGATTACTTTTTATGGATTGAAGATAATACAATCTTAGACTTTGAGAAATTCACCAAGATCTTCGGTAATTTAGCGTAATCGCACTTAGTGCGTACCTAAACCAATACTTTTGCTAGTGCTATGCTATTCATCGCACTAGCTCTTCACAACAACTTTGCCATACCTGTGATTATTCGTGGTTTGCTAATTTAGCAAAAGCACTGGCAAAGTTTTGTCCAGAGGCTTCATAGACCTGAAGTTTTACTCGTCGTCGCGACTCAAGGCGAGTTCCAATGATATATTTTGTAACTGCAAGCAATTAGCTTTGTCGATAAGAGCTGATAACAAAGAGAGCCAAAGCTGACTAAATTGATTAACCAATAACTTTCAATGTTTTTGGTTATAGTATGTGTAATACAAATCCCAATAATACTTGAGTTATTTCAAATGAAACAAGAAGTACATAGGTTTGAGCTATCAATAAATAGCACTATCTCTGAAGTCTATGGCCACTTTACTAAGGCAAATAGTGACCAAAGCCTCGATAGAATGTTTGAAGGTCTTCAAAAAAAACTCAGGAAAATTACCTGCTCAGTGAGAGAGAGGGAGTGTACTCTCATTAATGTGTACATTGCATACGGCAGAAGACAAGAGGACTTTGATGGTAGAGGGAAGACTTGTAATTCTTTTCCTACAAGGAGAATCGAAAGTATAATGAACACCCATTCTAACCTTTCGCCAGAAGACCTGCTAGGTGAGGCTTTACGATCTTTAGAGCACTGAGCTGGAACTTTAACGTTTTCTAGATTAGCGCATGATAGCTGAAAATATGAGCAAAAAAATTAAGAGTAATTAAACACCATGACAATGCGATAGAGTCAGACCATGCTCTAATCAAAAAGCTCATCGAAGCGATTCAAGGTCTTTAAAGGTTACGGATATTGAAAAGAGTCAATTTGATTTTTGGTTAAGCCGTGACCGGGCAGAGGTGAGAGTGCACGAGGGATCAGCGTTTTTGAATGAACTCTTCAATACATTTACAGTTTAAGTATAAAATGAGGCGGCCAAATAGCCGTCCCAGACACACCATCTGACTTGTTTATTCACTCATTCCTTTAAGCCAAAAATTAATTCAATTTCATCATCAAGTCTTCTGCCCGTTGGTATAAAACCAAGTTTTTGATAAATAGAGAGCGCATTGCCTTTTTCTTTATCCATCGTGGTCAGGGAGACGCCTTTTAAACCGATAATGGAAGCGTATTTCTTACTGAAGTTAATCGCTTGACTCCCCAATCCCTTTCCTTGGAAACGATGGTCAATCATGACGCGCCATACATATAAATGCTCCTTTTGAAAGTGTTCATCGTGTGTGTCCAGTATTCTAGGGTCAATCAGAGAGATCAGGCCCGCAGGTTTATCGTTTAAGTAAATACCATAGTTGATACTATCGTCGTTAAAACTGGCTTCTGCAAGCCACTCTGCGTTGTTAGCAATGAGTTGTTTTTGAGACTCTTCCACTGAGAGAGCAATAATGTCATCGATAATGGTATTGTTTATTTTTAAAAAGCTAATTTTATTCATGCTTATTTACCTTGGGTAGGTATTTCATTAAAAGTAACTGGCCAATGTAAGGATCTTGATAAGCTAATCTTGAGTTATCAAAATGGTAATGCCGCTTTTGTTCCTGTCATTTAACATAGGCTCTTCAACTATCTTATAGATCTCTTTATCTGGCGCATGCTAGAACTCGCCAATCGTTTTTCATTAAGGTATATAGTCACAGTAGAGTATGCTTTCTCAAACAATGAGGATGGAAGTTCTTGTTTCCTATTTTGTCTGCACCCATGACAGAAATATGAGTTCCAAGCGTTGCCCACGATGATTAAAAAAAAGGGTCCGTACAGTATTTTTGCAACAGTCCCGTTACAAGAACCAAAACAAAATCCCTGCTAGAGTGCTTACTAGTGTAATGAAAGAGAGCTTTAACGTGTTCTAAGCCAGTTACATGTTGTATGTCACTTATCAACTAAAATGGTGGCTCTTCTCTTACCGCCTTTGCACTCAACAGTGACGTTCACTCCATTGACGAGTGCTTTCTCATTATTCGCTCTGGCTCTCACATCGAGTTCAAATTTGGACAACGAGTTCGGTAAGCGCAAAAGAAAGAGTGCTGGTTACCCTTTTGCTTTGGTACAGGCCAAATCTTGATGTTATCGAAGATGGCCAATCGCAGTGCTAAAATAGACAAAACTCTGGAATATTGCAGCTAATGTTATCGAAAGCTATTCTGCACTATTTTTGTAGTTTGCGTAATTGGTGTAGCCAAACTCAACACCAATGATACGAACCGCCATATAAGTTTTAGCCCAGACCATTTGACGTATTATTCCGGAATCTTTTGTCTCTTACAGTATGACTTTGTAAGTAAAATCATTACATAATGAAAGCGTATTCACTAGGTTGCTAGTTCAAACCTTGATGCTTTGGTTTTTCTAATAGCGATAAGATGTCGCTCCTAATGAATTGATAGCAGCGTAGTTTCTTACGTCTAAAGCGGGACTTGATTGGATGAACCAACGATAAATATAGGACGATTCACAATAATGCCGTGCTTGGCCGACATATCACTCAGATTGACATTACTCATGGGCGTTGATTAAGCGACTTTCCATACTTGTTAGAAGAATATTTATTACTTCTAAATCGTAGTCAATACAATGTTTCTAAAAATGACGTACTCTCTTACCTTTATCGTTTGGGTATAAAGAGAGTCGATTTAAAAGTGGGCAGTAAAACGTTGAATATTTTATAAAACTTTGACCAGAACGTTATATAAGGGCTTCAAGGAAGGTAATAACCTTAGTCTTTCGGTCTTTTTTATGACGTTGTCACAATGAAAGTTGGGTGAGGCGATAATTCCCCTCACTCAATTAGTACCTGAATATGATAACAATAAGGCCGATGGGTAGGAAAAGTCTAAAAGTTTCGTACAACGTCATACCATCCGGATGAAGGTGGACGTTAAGTGGGAAGGTGATGAAAGGGTTCCACATGACTCCGCGTTTAATCGAAGAAGGGACCTGTCGTATGACAAAAGAAAGTGCCCGCGCCGTTTTTTTTTCTTATCCTTATTTTTTATTGATTTAACTATTTATCTCCCCACGCGCCGTCCTTTATTGATGGCCATTTACTTGCTCGGCTAATGAGAAAGTTGTGCTAGTTCGTCTTTATTCAATCCTGTGACATCCATAATGGCTTCCTGATCTAGACCATTAAGCATCATCTTGTGCGCCATCTCCTTGAGGGCTTCTTGGCGACCTTCTTGGCGGCCACGTTGCTCGCCTTGTTGGCGCAATTGTTCTGCAATAGTCATAAGTGTTTTCTCGTGTTTCGGTACTGATGAGGCCAGTGACGTAATTAACGCCTCTAGGTTGATTTCTGTTCACGCATTCATTTTAAGATTGGCCAATGGGAGAGATATTTAAAGTGAGCTGACTGCCCTATAGAAACTAACCTAAACAAGGGCTCTGTTAGTTTCTATATGAATTCTGGGCCTCTTAATTGAGGGGGGTGTAGTGAGGGTTTTGAAAGAAGCGACTATTTCGCGATCAAGAAATCCTCAATTGATTTTCCAGCATCAAGCTGTTCTTGAATTATGGAAGGGGTGCGACCTTGACCGGTCCAGGTTTTTTCTATGCCGTTCCCGTCTGTGTAACTATATTTAGCAAGGCGAGGCTTACGTTTACCTTTTATTTTATTCTTTGATTGACCTGCTAGAGCTTCTATAAGAGCTTCAATATTAACACCATCGACCTTGATTTGCTTTGCGATTTCAGCGACTTTGGATTCTTGTTCAGCACGAGCTTCGCGCTCTACTTCTTCGCTCTCTTGGCGTTCAAGAAAGACGGTCGTTAACTTATTCAGTGCTTCTTCAAGTTCCTCAAGTGTTAATTCACGAGAGAACGCACGAAGCGAGCGGATATTAAGTAAAGTTTTTATCATTTCGGTCATGTTGAGTCCATTTACATTTAAATTGAGATAATATTACAAATCAATAAGATACACAAAAATTGTCGAAACACGTTTTCTCCAAAAATAGCGTTGTGAATATTCCCTCTTAGGCATATTTTTCTAAATATCAATGAGTTATTGCCTATCTTCATCCGAGAATGATGCTTTTTTAGGGTAAATAGTTCGAGCGTCGCTAAAGCTTATGGATTTAAAGTGGCTGTACTGAATATCTTTGATTAATTTAGTGTTCAAACTTTCATGAGTAAACGCACAGTAAATATGCAAGTTATTGATGGCTATAGAGGATAGAGCACTCTCAAGTTGAGTTTCAGTAACCATGTAGATCAAAGGGGGTATTTCGGAACATCTCATATAACCATCAACCTCGTCATAGCATGTTGATTATTGCATGTGTCTGCATAAAGAAAAGTATGAATAGTCCTAAACTCTTATTGTGTCTCTGCATTGAAAACTGGCGTCCGTAAGGTTTGGGTGAAATTTTCACCTACCACTAGGATGGAAGGCTCCGTGTCACAGGGTGAGTATCGCAGTATATTATACTAGACCTAAATCCGGATTTAGGTGGAAAAATGAAGAAGAGAATTGGACCCTATGCGCAAACCTAGCCTAGCTAATGCCAATTTTAAAAGGTTCATGCGTAAGCCAGAGTTGCGTATTGAAAAGCTCTCTCTTTATGACCTATTTGGTCAGACTGGCTTTGGGTGCGTTGTCATATGGGAAAGCTTTCAGTCAAGGTTGAAGATGGGTATTTAGTCGGACATTGTCTACCCAAGGTAAAACCGAGAAATAGAAAGGCACTATTCAATCGTATAATCGTTATCACTCTCGGTGCAATAAAAGGTGAATGACTTCATCTTTCTCTTCAGAGTCAACTTCAACGCGATAAAAGCCTTTGGCTTTTAGCGCTTCAATTAACGCTTCCAACCGATGGGTTTTCACCGTCATAGCCAGGGGTTTTATCTGGTTATTGTCTTCATCAAACCCTTGCTCTATGCTTTTTTCTTTCATGTAAAGAGTATCTCGTTCCATTTCTTTTGTGGGGTCTTCCAACATAGTTGGAAACTGATGCTGCTCAAATAATTCCGTTAACATGATATAGAGTTCATCAGCCTGTGAGAACTTGGCTTGATACCCGAGATTCAGTTGATTTACCTCCCACATTTTTTTTTCGAGGTTGCCTGTTACACTTCGGCCAATACTGATCATGGTTTTGAGTTCATTTTTACATGTCGAGAACTGAGGCCGTTTTACTTTTGGTTTGATGAATTTTACCAACAGTTCATTTCTTCTTTTCGTTGTCCAATATCCACCTTGTTGACTCATGGTTAAATACAGTGCGAGAAGCGCATTCGTCACGATCTCATCAAGGGCTTGATAGTGCTTAAGGTTTCGACTCATGAATTTATTCTTTCTCTTTAATTGAAGCTTCCTAGCTGTTTTTCACGATTTTAAATTGAGTGCGTAATCAGCGTGTATTAAGGCTTAAATAATAAGGCGCATTCAAAAATTAACGGGGAACGCGAACATATACCTGCTCAAACTTTAATGGCACCGCTCGTCGCAATCCCGTAGCTGGCGAAGCCAGTCGAAGGGTGAGCAAGCGGTATTTCGAACCTCTTAAACCACCATGATTAAGCCTCTTTTCTAGACACAGAATCAATAGAAGGTAAGAGATCCTAAATATTTTTTTAATTGATTGATACTGTTAACTTTTCTTATTCTTTTTTCAAGCGAGACTATCGAATCATCAATCACCTCAATATACTTTTCCATTTTGGCTTGCGTCTTCTTCTTGCTTGGTGCTGAGAATTGTCTCCAGACTTGAGACTTAACTCCTTGTTGGCTAAAGATGTCACGGTGGGCCCGATTTAAATCCAGGAGCTTCATTTCGAGCAAATGCTCCATTCTCACTAAAGTTGTTTCATCAAGAAGGTGCTCAGAATCGGGGACATATTCTGTCAGCATTCGGACTAAGGTCATCACATCATTCTCTCGTTTGGCCACCGCCAGTTTCTGCATTAAACGATGTTTCTCTTCTTTCTTTAACGGGTCAGACTCTTTATCTGGATGGATAACACTCGCAATGCGTTTGTACATTTTGTTGAGTTGAGTACCTCGGAACATTTCTTTGATGTTAAGCGCGTCGTCGTCTTCACTCTCAAAATAATCGAATTCAAAATCGTCCCAATCGTCCTCATTTTGGGCCCGTGGTGAAAACGAGTCGTTATTATGTTTAACAAAAGAGGCCCATAAGGTACTGATAAAAGCTTCAATGGCGAATGGATCACCAGAAGCCAGAATTTCACGGATTTTTTTGTGGGGTAAATCAATATCAGCGCCGAACATCTCCTTCATGCCGTTTTCAAATTCTCGACAAGCTGCATTGAGCGCTTGCTGTTTCTCTTTCTGAAATACTTTATTATGATAGGTTTCATACTCTTCGCATAACGCCTCGACTTTGTCTCTATCATTGATAAAAGGGCGATCAAGCAATTCAATTAACTCCTGTTCAATCGCTTGCATCAAGCGATTGCGGATATTGGTTTTGAGTTTTTTTGAGGTCAAAAATGACATCAAGTGCTTAACCCAGGCACAGTGAAGATGGTCGAGCTTTTTATCATAGGGAGTCAGTTTATCTTTGTATTCAGAAAAAAGCTGATTGACCTTGAGCTCGGCCTTTTGATTACGCCGTTCATTTTTTTCAATCTTCCTCCAGAGCTCAGATAAATAATCCGACTGAGAATGTGGAACGTTGTTTGAGTGAAAAATAGGAAGTGTCATATCCGTCCTTTTCTCTTCTAGTAACCCATGTGTTTTTCTAGGCTAACAGCGTAAGAAGAGAAACACCTCGAAGTAATACTAATTTATGTTCCTTGAGTTTGAATTACCCTCTGACGCTGATAAATCGAAACGCTAATCTTAGTATTCAATGGGCCATTCATTTTGTAAAGCAGCAAGCTTAAGCGGCTGAATAAGAACCGTGACCATTTAATGAAATTAAGAAGAAAGCCTCTCACAGCGCCATACTGCTCTTTTTAGGCTGCAATATTGACAGCACTAAAAACCCTCGCCCTGCTAAGCCATACCATCCGGATGAAGGTGGACGTTAAGTAAGGAGATGATGAAAGGGAGCCACCTGACTCAGCGTTTAATCGAAGAAGGTCCCTGTCGTATGACAAAAGAAGGTTGCCGCGCCGTTTTTTTTGCTTGTCCTTAAGTATTTATTTTTCTATTGATTTAATTATTTATCTTTATACGTAGTGTTCATAAGCGCAGCCCCTTATTGATGGCCATTCTAGCGGTCTTTTTTATCCTTCCTTTCTTGCACGGCCTTTCTTATAAAAAACCGTGAATAGAGAAATCCCTTCCGAATGAGACTGCGTGCGCAAGATAACCCTGAATAACCTGTTGGGAGAAACCAGAAAAATGAGAGATAGAGCAGGGTAGGCTAAGGTTCAGACGTGCTGATCCCTCCGCCTTCGCGGAGACGAACGTGTCTTTTTAATTAGGGGCCAGGTCCGGTTGATACTCACTAAAGAAGGCTGAGGTTGATTGCGCATAGGTGTTTAACGTTGACGCATTGAAGATCTCTTGTATCCCTGACGCTATCTTACGGAAAGAGAGCCATTGAAAGCTCAGTCCTTTCTTTGTCTGGCGTTCCCGTGTTGCGAGGATCAATTCGATGATGTTGGTGTAACGCACGACTTTTAAGTCATTAAAGAAGCGAGGTGTAAACTGTTTGTACGCGGGTGCACTGCGTATCGTCCCTTCGTCTTGGTCGACACACACATTGATCCGCTCACTGTGAAAATAGCTGGCACGCTTTAGATACTTCACCGCTTTAGCAAAGGACTTCGGCGAAATAAACTCTCCAAAGCGCAACGCATAATCTTCTTGAAGCTGGTCGTAGCTGATGGTTTTCAATCCCGCTTCGGTGGGCAAACCGATGCGCCCTCCAATGAGGTCTGTGTTCGGCAGAGTGCACGCTAATACTTTCGCAATTAAGGTGCGACACTGCACATTATTCACCGCTTCACCGCCCCATGCATTAAGTGACGGGAAACGATTGGGGTTGGTAATAAATTCTTCACACCCTTTTAAGATCCGCGCGTATTCTGGCGGTAGGGTTTCTACCTTACCGCTTCGGAGCAACCGACGAGACCTAAACCCGATCTCAAAAGGCGTCTTAGGGTTCCGCGCGTTCTCTTCTTCAATGACGCGTTGATACAATTCAATCAAATCCAGTTTGCGAGCCTTACGCTTACAGCGATACTGCGCATCGTAACTCGATTTATCGAACGGGGGAGGGGAGGAGCTAAACGTTTTCATAAGACTCACCGTCCACGTTTAAAACACACCTCGCTTCATCCTGAGGGACAAAAAAGGCGGTGTTAGGCAGAAAGTGGATTCTCCTGAGCGTTAGCCCAAGCTGAGTCAAAGGAGTCATATTTTTGAAGTCCGTAAGTTTTTGGGGAGTGTTTAGATTGGTTGTCCAAACGGTGAAATTTCACGCTATCTCAACCGGGAAAAGAAATCAAACGCCGGTTTTCTAGACACAAAAAAACCGTCTACTTACGGGAAGACGGCTTTTTTGCGAGTGCTATTTAGTCAGAGTACCACCTCTAACACACTCTAAATCCTAGAAAAAACACACGGCATTGGGCACTACAGGCTTAGTGGCCAAGGTCGTGTGTTTTAACCACAATGACCTAAATCAATTATAGCGTATCGTCGTCAGATATTTCAAACGCTAAGTCCGCTTTGGATTTTCCCCTTAACATAACAAATATAATACGCACTAAATTAAACTATTGATTTTAATGGTTATTTTATTAAATTTAACGTTACCTTTGTTTTTAATTTTAAATAAATAATCCATTAATTATTTTTATTGGGATTATTTGATGTGCTATAAATTTTTCAAGGTTATTTGTTATCTCATTGTTATTTATCTGCTATTTTTGGTTACGCATTATATTTGTTATGTTAAATTGCAAGATTGAGAGGCCCATCACAAAAGCAAATAAGTTTAATAATTCTGGGTCACTTTTGAACGATTAGAGGGTTCAGCGATATTTCAGTTTGAACTCGGTCGTTTCGGTTTTTCTTAATTGAAAAGGATTTTGTATGAATTTGAAATCAGAATGTAGGGTTGATAACAAGGAAGTCGGTATCGCTTTTAGTCTTTCAGCAAACGCGAATAAAACGTTAACGCTATCGGCGAAAAGAGCAGAACGGGCCAAAAAGCGCGAAGGGAAACTTCGATTAGAAGATCATCTCAAACGTTTTCCCAATTGGTCGCTGTAACGAATGATATTGCCGTCTGAGATCTTATTTCAGATGGCCTCGAAGGTGGGCTGCCTTCACGATTGCAAAAAGCGCCGCAGAGGGGCGCAGGCCTGCGTAATATGCCTAACAAATTCAGGAGCCCTCTCTGGGGCGACGTCCAAGGCTGTTTTTCTACTCAATTAAGCACGCTGGTTGAGTGGTGAAATAGAGTTACTTGGGAATACCAGACACCACACCCTTTGGATGTGCGCATTCTACTACAAGAATGCTCAAGCCAGTTTGTAGCACGGCTCTTGAAAGAGAGCCCATTGTTTTGCTTTTTTAAAAGAACAAAACAATGTCCTAAAAAGGAGTGTGAACGATGCAGATTATCTACGGACATTGTCGTACAGATGAGGCGGCGAATGTATTAGGCCACTTTGTTGAACAAGGGGATTTTGTCAGCGTCAAAGAACTGGGAACGGTCGGGCGTGAACACATGGCGTTTGCCGCCTTACTGTCTTTTACTGGACACCTTTCATTCCCTTTCTATTGGAAGGGTGTTCATTTTGTTGCGATTCAAAAACAAGTTCAATCAGTTAACCGTCTCACTCTCCCAGCTTCAAAGAATGCTTGTAAAAAACGTTATCGGAAGCTTAAGAACACCATCATTAGCGCTCAAAATTGGAAGCAACATGTGAGTCGTAATCGCGGTTTGAAGTACGCGAAATCTTCTCTGTTTTCTTTATGATGCGTGCCTATACCTGTCGATTTTAACCTTTCTCCCCACGCGCCGTTTAATTTGCACGTTGCACGGTCTGCCTAGGACAACCTAACCCTTCTTCCCAGCTTCTCAGGCAAGGAGGTCTTTTACTCCATCATGACCAAACACTTGATAAATTTATCACTCAATAAGGATATTTATTATGAAAAAACGCACCCAGCGCACCCTCCTTGTCGGGCTTGGCGTTGCTGTCTCGACACTTCTTATCACTCAGCCCGCTCTGGCTGCCGATATCTTCGCGTCAGGTAAACAAGCCATGAAAGACTCGGCGGGCAAAGGCTCTGCGGTTGAAACCGCGATGCTGGG
>NZ_CAWQUW010000033.1:0-23648 GCF_963898195.1 Vibrio sp. L3-7
AGTTACTTGACTTCGTTACATTGTCTGGCTCGCTACTTTATTCAGAGCCATAGGGTCATCTGGTGATACAGATGGTTCACGCTTTCGTGGTGAACAACGCTTCATACGACTTCACGTCGCACGGGCAAAAATGAGCTAGCCAACCTGCTAATTTAGAAGATCGAGCCGACAATACGGACTGTAAGCTTCTGGCCTAACTGATTTATAAATTATCACCTCTACATTAAAACAACCCAAACACATTATTTTTCCCATCTTGTTCAAGGCATTTGATCTGATGGTGCTTTGGTTCTCCACCAAACAATAAAATATACAACTTCCGGTCTTGATACGTCCCCACTACATAGTGGTCTTTTTGTATCACGTACTCGATAGTTTCGGCTTCTTCATCAGTACACAGATATTTAATATCGACCAGCTTCACCCACTTCAAACCGATCACGTTTTCAGCTTCTATAAACCCACCAAATGGTGCCGTAAAGCGATTACCTAGTTTCAAAACCGCATCAATCACCCCTTGGTTCTTCTTACTTACTCCAATTGGACCATCACTGTTGATTTTGAAATGACTGTAGCCAGCAGTCACATGAATTGATTGATACACAGCAATAACCTATTAGCTTTCTTAGCACTTTGAGATAGGAGCCTAACCTGTGCTTTTTGTCCGATATAAAACATTGTTCTACGTTTCAGCTCTAATTATGCTGTTTTTACATACAGTGATTTTAGGCTTTATTATGTCTATCCGCAATTTAAAAGATGGTTCTACCAAACCTTGGCTCTGCGAATGTTACCCGAATGGGCGAACGGGGAAACGTGTTCGTAAAAAGTTTACGACTAAGGGAGAAGCAAAGGCTTTTGAGCTTCACACGATGAAGGAGATTGACGATAAGCCATGGATGGGAAGTAAAACCGATCACCGTAGAATGAGCGAACTGTTAGACACTTGGTGGACCATACACGGTCATACGTTGAAATCGGGTAAACAAGCTCGGGAGCTAATAGCCAAGACAATTGAAGAATTAGGGAATCCAATTGCCTCCCACCTTAAAGAACGAGACTACTTAGACTATCGTGCAGCGCGAATACCCTACCGTGGCAAAAATAAATCTATTAAGATTTCACCAACAACACATAACACGGAATTGATTTATCTAAAGGGAATGTTCAAGAAACTGATTAAGTACAATCAATGGAAATACCCCAATCCACTTGAAGCTATCGAAACAATCAAAACAAGTGAGAAGAACCTAGCATATCTAACCAAGCCACAAATTGAAGAGTTCTTAGTTAACCTAAAAAATTTCAACCGAGTCATTACAGTCTCGATTCCGCAGCTCATTGTAATTTCTAAGATTTGCTTAGCCACCGGTGCCCGTATAAGTGAAGCTCTAACTCTTACCCGTTCACAGGTAGCTGAATTTAAACTGACTTACACCGAGACAAAAGGTAAGAGGAATCGAAGTGTGCCCATCTCACCAGCTTTATATCAAGAGATCTTAGATATCGCCGTGAGCGACCATGAAATTTTTAACACGAGTTACAAGGACGCCTGGCGCTACATTAAAAAAGCTTTACCAGAGCACGTTCCGAGTGGGCAAGCGACGCATGTTCTACGGCATACCTTTGCTTCGCATTTTATGATGAACAAAGGGGATATCTTGGTGTTACAGCGTATTCTTGGGCATACTAAGATTGAGCAGACAATGGCGTATTCTCATTTTGCTCCAGAACATTTGATACAAGCTGTACACCTCAATCCATTAGAGAATTAATGGCGACAAAGTGGCGGCAGACACTGTAATCGACCGTTATTTAGCGGTTTTATTCGTAAAAAAGGCGACATTTTCACTGTCGCCTTTTGCTATTTAGAGCCTAATTTTTTCTATTCCCAATCAAGGATAACCTTGCCAGAAAGCCCACTACGCATAGCATCGAAGCCAGCTTGGAAATCATCAATTTTAAAGTGATGAGTAATGATTGGTGATAGGTCTAATCCTGATTGAATCAAACTTGCCACTATATACAAAAACAAAAATAACCATTAAATATCAATAGATTATGCTGATTATCAATTAAAAATGGCTACAGAATAGCGACAAAAAAGACAACAGTTTTACCTGTTGCCTTCTGATATTCAAAACCGGTAGTAACTTACTCCCAGTCTAAAATCACCTTACCAGACATACCAGAACGCATCATGTCGAAGCCTTTCTGGAAGTCGTCCACTTTGTAGTGGTGAGTAATGATTGGTGTTAGATCTAGGCCAGATTGAATCAAAGAAGCCATCTTGTACCAAGTTTCGAACATCTCACGGCCGTAGATACCTTTGATAACCAAACCTTTAAAGATGACTTGGTTCCAGTCTACTGCCATGTCTGATGGTGGAATACCTAGTAGAGAGATCTTACCGCCGTGGTTCATATTAGTCAGCATGCTGTTGAACGCAGATGGGTTACCAGACATTTCTAGGCCTACATCGAAGCCTTCAGTCATGCCAAGATCAGCCATTACGTCTTCAAGCTTCTCTTCCATTACGTTTACTGCGCGAGTTACACCCATTTGACGAGCAAGGTCTAGGCGGTATTCGTTTACGTCAGTGATTACAACGTGGCGAGCACCAACGTGCTTAGCAACAGCAGCAGCCATGATACCGATTGGGCCAGCACCAGTGATTAGCACATCTTCGCCTACTAGGTCGAAAGAAAGCGCTGTGTGTACTGCGTTACCAAACGGGTCAAAGATTGATGCTAGATCGTCAGAGATTTCTGCAGGGATCTTAAATGCGTTGAACGCAGGGATCACAAGGAATTCAGAGAACGCACCAGTGCGGTTAACACCAACACCTGTTGTGTTACGACAAAGGTGAGTACGGCCGCCACGACAGTTACGACAGTGACCACATGTGATGTGGCCTTCGCCAGATACACGGTCGCCGATTTCAAAACCACGAACTTCTTGGCCAATGCCAACAACTTCACCCACGTATTCGTGACCTACTACCATAGGTACTGGGATTGTGTTTTGTGACCATTCATCCCAGTTATAGATATGTACATCAGTACCACAAATTGCGGTCTTCTTAATACGGATAAGAAGATCGTTATGACCCATTTCAGGTTTTTCAACCTCGGTCATCCAAATACCTTCTTCAGGTTTTAGTTTTGAAAGTGCTTTAATTTTCATTATTTGATGATCTCCATGTCTTTACCAACAGCGATAAAGGCATCAATTGCGCGATCTAGTTGCTCACGAGAATGAGCAGCAGACATTTGTGTACGAATACGAGCTTGGCCTTTAGGCACTACTGGGAAAGAGAAAGCAACAACATAGATGCCTTTTTCTAACGCACGCTCTGCGAATTCAGCGGCTAATTTAGCATCACCCAGCATGATTGGGATGATAGCATGATCAGCACCACCCATGGTGAAACCAGCGGCTTCCATACGAGTACGGAAATGAGCAGAGTTTTCCCATAAGCTTGTGCGTAAATCACCAGACTCAGCTAGCAAATCAAGAACACGAATAGACGCAGAAACGATTGCAGGCGCAACAGAGTTTGAGAATAGGTACGGACGAGAGCGTTGACGTAACCAATCGATTACTTCTTTTTTACCAGAAGTGTAGCCGCCTGATGCGCCGCCCATTGCTTTGCCTAGCGTACCTGTGATGATATCAATACGTTCGATAACATTGTGATGTTCATGAGTACCTGCACCGTTGTCGCCCATAAAGCCAACAGCGTGAGAGTCATCAACCATTACCAGTGCATCGTACTTATCAGCTAAGTCACAGATAGCAGGAAGGTTAGCAACTACGCCGTCCATCGAGAATACTCCGTCAGTAACGATAAGAGTATGACGAGCGCCAGCTTCTTTCGCTGCAATTAGTTGTTCTTCTAATTCAGTCATGTTGTTGTTTGCATAACGGAAACGCATTGCCTTACAAAGACGAACACCATCAATGATTGATGCGTGGTTTAGGGCGTCAGAGATGATCGCATCTTCTTTACCTAAAATTGTTTCAAATAAACCAGCGTTTGCATCAAAACATGATGTGTAAAGAATAGTGTCTTCTTTACCTAAGAAAGTAGATAGTTTTTCTTCTAATACTTTATGGGAGTCTTGAGTACCGCAGATAAAACGTACAGAAGCCATGCCAAAGCCGTGCTCATCCATACCATCTTTAGCGGCTTGGATAAGTGCAGGGTGGTTAGCTAAACCTAAGTAGTTGTTAGCACAGAAGTTTAGAACTTCTTGGCCTGTAGAAATAGAAACAGACGCTTTTTGAGCTGAAGTAATGATGCGTTCAGATTTGTATAAACCTTCGCTCTTTACTTCTTCAATTTGATTTTGGATCTGAGTGTAGAATGCAGAAGACATTGTCTATTCCTTCCTAGTTATTATTCAGCAGCATCGTGCGCCGCATTATGTAGGGGATGTAAACGATTTCAATTCGATCATTTACACTGTAAAACTTATACCTCTATTCTAGTTGAACATGCCCTTTTCGATTATCCCTCTAGTTGGAAAAACATTAATGAATCACAGGCACTAATAATAGTTCATCCTAGTGACACAGGGCACATTAACGCCTCAATGTTGTTCTTTTTAACGCCAGCCCTCCATCAATTACCTTCTAATTTCGCTTTCATATCGAATATGAATTTTTCATCTCAGAACGATATAGTGATGATTGCCAGTTTCTCTCAGAATGTGCAGCAGCAGCGCCGCTATACAAACGACATAAGATGAGAAGCTAAGCAAATGACCCTATCCGATCACACCATACAACAAGCTTTCGAGAACGACTGGTACACCTGCTTTTATCAGCCAAAGGTTGAACCAAGTGTCGAAAAAGTCATTGGCGTAGAAGCACTGATCCGTTTAGACATCCCAGAAGAAGGTATTTTCTCTCCGGGTGTGTTTATTGATCGTGCATTTGCATTGGGGTACGAAGAAGAAATCTTCTTTAGTGTATTGGAACAATCGCTCACAGAGATAAAATCGCTCTCACCACGCTTAAGCCTTGCCGTGAATATCAGCAAGAAGGTCCTCGCTAACCCTGATAACGTGGAAAAGGTTCGCGAGTTACTTTGGAATGCTTCATTCAAGGCCAATCAGCTAACCTTTGAACTCAGTGAGAATGATCAATTAGACGAGCAACTTTGTGATCAGATAAAGCGCTTTAAATCCCTTGGCGTAAAAATCTCAATTGACGACTTTGGTGTCGGCCATTCAGATTTAAATAAAGTGATGAGCCTTAATATTGATGAAGTGAAGTTTGATAAATCAATTGTGAATAGCGTTGAACCATCTCGTTCAGACTTAGTGAAAAGAACTTTGGCGTACTGCAAGAAGTCTGGAATTGAAACCGTGGCAGAAGGCGTTGAAGATAATGAAACACGTCAATTGATCCACCAGTTAGGTTTTGATCGCTACCAAGGCTTCTTGTATTCGAAACCTCTACCTTTAACTGACCTTAGATTGGTTATGTAGATCGTTTTTATGGCTCTCACTTAAGACAAACTCAACGCTTTTTTTCTTCTGCTTTAGGTCGTGGTAACGGATGTACTTAAAATAGATATCGTGTTTGTTTTGGATGTTCTGAGAAAAAGGGTTGTTCACCACTTTCTTTATATCTGCCTTGAAAAATGGCATGCCAAGCTTGCTCATGTAAGGTTCTAAGTAGAGGTCATACAGAAACTGGCACATAGCAGGATCAATGGTAGGAAATCGAAACTCAGTGCCTGCTAAATTATCTGCCATGTGAGCAAAGATCTTGCGTCGAATAACAACGCTAACTGCACCAACACTACAAAGCATCTTACTGACGCCATCGTAAACTACATGGCCAATAATCACCCCCTCGAACAAGAAGCAAAGAACCTGCATATCCTCTTTTTTTACACCTAGCTGCTGAGCAACCTCGATAAAGTCTTTGCCATAGGTTTTAAGGTGCATCCCTTGAATCGATTTCAGTCTTTTCACCGGAAGTGAACTCATGTTGTATGACTCCACGCTAGTAACCTCGTAGTCATAGCCAATATCAACGTTGAAAGGGCGATCCATCTTTTTGGTTGCTGCTTTTACTTGAATCATTTCATCAACAGAAAACTCATACTCTTGTTGAAAGAAACTCGCGATACCTAATCGACGAACAAAACTCGGCAGCGTCTTACCTCGCTCCCACTGACTGACCGCAACCTGGTTAACGCCTGAAAATGCGCGATGAGATGTAGAGATAACCTCTGCAAGTTCTTCTTGTGATAACGGATGTTCTTCCCTTAACCGTTTCAGTTCTTGAGAAAAGTTCTGTTTATCCATATTCTTTCACGCTCTCTAAACAGTACCTAGACCATTAGATCTAACTTTGTGTGATTGGGGGTCTTTCCACTGTATCTTCAGTGTGCTCTGCAAGCCAGTATAACCAGATCATCACTAAACATAGTCCAAAACAAACCGCAAATAACCAAACCGGACTCAACAATTCAATAACTACTCCACCAATTAACGGGGCAATCGCAAAACCCAGAGAATAAAGTGCTGCAGCGCCAAAATAGGACCCTCGTAAATGAGGGGGTGCCATGCGATCGATTTGAACGTTAAGCGTTGGAAATGCAATGACCTCTCCCAAACTCAATATAAAACAAGCCAACCCCCAACCTAAAGCCCAATCACTAGGTGTAAATAGAAAGCCGATTTGAGCCACCGCCATCAAGAACATTCCAATTCGAGTCCGTACAAATAAAGGAACATGTTCCAACCACTTCAACATTGGAAACTGAAACACAATAATAGTTAAGGTATTCACCAGCACTAAACTAGCGATTAAATGAGCAGCATCACTTATTGATGAACGAACAATAACTTGTGGAATCGATGACTCTACTTGAGCATAAACAAACATCATAATAAAGTTAGCAATCATCAACTTAACAAAAATATTGTCTTTGCTAATCACATTTAGTGTTGCTGTAAAGTTGGGAAGTTGTGAGGTGTCAGGCTTAGTAAATGTTCCCTTTCTTTCAATGCCGACGAGTAACCAAAAGCCATATACAACGTAGGTAGCACCCGCGACAAAGAATAGGTTTTGTGGATGTGCGAGAGCCAGTGTAATACCAATAAGTGGCCCCAAAGCTCCACCTAAATTTAACAAGAAGTAACGAACATTCAGCGCCAATTCTCGGTCTTTCAAATCGTCAAGATTATCGCCAATTACCGCTTTTGCTGGTGCTTCAATCATCGGCCTCATTAGACCTGTCATCATGATTAACACATAGAACTGCCAAATCTCGTTGGCAATGCCAATACCCGAATAAGCAATAGCGGCAACCCAGCTTCCAAGTACCATGACCCACTTTCGACCCAGTTTATCGGAGATATAACCCGAATAGAGCCCAGCTCCAGCACCAACGACAGCTGAAGTCGCGAGCATCATGCCCACCTCTATTGCCGATGCACCATAATATTCATAAAGAAACACAATCAGAAATGGCCAAGCCATAAAGTAACTCGTACGAGCGAGTAGAGTTCCGGTTAATACGGTCCAAATAGAAAAATTAAACCTTTTTACTCTTTGTTTCTGAAATAGGCTTTCTGATTGATCCATAAAACTCCCTTTATCTAACCTAATGATTTACATAAAACTATCGTGCCAGTATATGTATGTCATTGTATAAATAAAGAGCTCGAAACTGTTTTTATAAAACACAGCAGGTCATGCTTACCACATAACGAAAAAATCTGGAAAACCATAGATAACACTACACTTAATATTAAATGCCGTTTGACGTATAATTAAGGCATTAAAAGAATAGATAGAAGGTGAAAAATACTCATCTACTCTTCGGATTTTCCTTCCAAATAACCCAGTAAAGAACGTTATGATCAACCCAAAACTGATTGCCCTACTCCCAGATCTCGCATCCTTCATTTTAGTGGTAAACGAAGGGAGTTTTACTGCTGCTGCAAAACAGTTGGGCGTGACGCCTTCAGCACTCAGCAAATTGATCACGCGCTTGGAAAAAGCCTTATCAGTAAAGCTGTTTGAACGAACGACTCGTACCTTAATCATCACCCAAGCTGGACAATTGGTTTACGATCAAAGCGTCGTTATGATAAATGCCGCACAACAGGCTGTTGAACTGTCGACCTCCGATCATACTGATCCTGCAGGTTCAATCACGGTGGCGGCGCCAGAAGCCTTCTTAAATTCGGTATTACAACCCTTTGTCGTTCCTTTCTTGAATCAGTATCCAGAGATTCAACTCAAGCTAAGAGCGGCTGATGGCGACATCGATATCTTACGTCAAGGTATCGACATCGCGTTTCGTCTTACCGATAAACCAGACGAGAGCTTGGTTTTAAAAGAACTAGGGAAAACGAACCTCGTACTGTGCGCAAGCCCTGACTACCTTGACGCCAAAGGCATCCCTCACCACCCAACCGAGCTTTCAGAGCACGACTGCTTATATCTTGCTGAAACAGATAAAGACCACATCTGGGACTTTCTCAAAGGGGATGAATTTTACACAGTGCCTGTCAGTGGGCGTTATGCTGTAAACCACTCTCAGATGAGACTAAAAGGCGTTAAAGAAGGACTTGGTGTGGGTATTTTCCATGACTTTGTAATTCAAGATGCGCTGACTGAAGGTTCTGTTGTGCAAGTACTAGAAGATTGGACCATCAAGAGTAACTACCATGGCGCAATCGCGATGCAGTTTGCCCAAACCAAGTACATGCCTGCCCGATTGCGTGTGTTCATTGATTACGCGATGGAACACTTGGGTGACAAGCTGGCAGGAGAAATAAACTGATGCTGAAAGGAATACACCACGCTGCGATCATATGTTCAAACTACGAAGCTTCAAAACGCTTTTATACGGCAGTTTTAAAGCTTGAGGTAATTGCAGAGAATTATCGCGAAGCGCGCCAGTCGTACAAGCTTGACTTGGCACTGCCTAATGGCGCTCAAATAGAATTATTCAGCTTCCCTGACGCACCTGAAAGACCAAGCTTTCCGGAAGCTCAAGGGCTGAGACATTTGGCTTTTTGTGTTGATGACGTTCAACATGCCAAAAGCTACTTGGAAGAACAAGGTATTGAAGTCGAACCGATTCGAGTTGATGAGTTTACGGGGAAATCATTTACGTTTTTCGCAGACCCAGACGGCCTACCGCTAGAGCTGTATCAGATCTAAAGCTGTATCAGATCTAAAGCTTTATCAAATCTAGAGCTGTATCAAGTCTAAAGTCTTTCTCACAAAAGACGCGATCATCTGATTAATAAAACGGACCTTCTCAAGTAGAGAAAGCCCGTTTGCATGTCAATTAACTCAATGCCGTCTTGAATTTCTCAACGCGTGAAAACAGTAACCAATCCAATAGCATTGCAGTCACAATCGTTGCACCCGCGAGTGGAAACAGTACCGAAATAACAACCACAGTCACCAAGCCTGCTTTCCATAAGCCTGCATCACCAAACTTCGGTGGCGCTCCCAACTTTCTTTGGCCTGAAGGCCTGCGCATCCACCACATCACACCACCAGTCACCGACACCAAAATGAATGCCAAACAGAACAACGCATTTAGAAGCTTGTTGATGATGCTGATGTCACCTTGGTGTAGAGAAATACCAACAGCTAAAGTTTTGGCGAATAAATTGTAATCTTGCCATTTCACCTCTCCTAGAATACGCCCTGAATATTGGTCAAGGTGAGTCGTGCGATCTTGGGTTGGGTCGATGATATCGCCACCCATGGTATTGGCAGCCACGGTGTAAACGCCCGTTTCTGAGCGCGGAAAATTGACTTTATATTGCGTAAAACCAAGAGATTGAGCTTTTGCTATCACATCATCAATCGAGAAATTACTCGCAGATAATACATGCTGAGAATGATCCTCACCCATCTTAGAATGATCATGAGCTTCAGACGCTTCTTCTACTTGGTGGACGTGTTCTGCTGGCTTATCTTGAGACAAAGGCAGTGGAGTTTGCTCTAGGTTCCAAGGCATTTCCTCTTCAGACCCGTGATTTAAAGAAGCATGCGTTTCGTTAGACAGAGGAATGTCGTCCCACATTTGAGCAGGAAAAGTACTCCATGCTTGTACTAGCTTACCGCCCCAAAAGCCGGTCCATGATAATCCCGATAGAATAAATAACAGAAGAATGAATGACAGTGTTCCACCGATGTTCGCATGCAGATCACGCATTAATACACGTGTTCCTGAAGCAAATCTAAGCTTCAGAAAACCAGCGCGGCTCGCGTTGTCTCTTGGTAGCCATAAGTAAATACCACTGATAAGAAGCAAAATAGACAAGCTGATTGCGACTTCAATTAGGTAATCACCCCAATCACCAATCAACAAAGTGCCATGGATGTCATTCGCGAGTTGGTACAGGCTATCGCTGCGGGGAATTTCTCCGACCACTTCGCCAGTGTATTGATTCACCGTGGCGAAAACGGAAGTGCCATCTTCAAGTGATACAGAAAATCGGTTCGCAAGATCAGGGACTTTACTCGGTACAAATTGTGTCACCAAACCTTGTGGGTATTGATTCTGTACTGCAGCTAATTGTTGTGACACCTTGATCGGTTCGCCCGATACCGCAATTTCAATCGCGTCTTGATGGAAAGCCAATTCGATTTCATCATCAAACAGCATCACCAAGCCTGTAATACTCAGCATTAGCATAAACGGGATAACGAATAGCCCAGCATAGAAGTGCCAACGCCACGTAAGGAAGTAGAGAGTTTTATTGCGGTCTTTGCTTTTTATATTGGTTTTCGAACCGCTTGTTGCACTGCTTGTAGACTGCGAAGTCGCTTGTGCTTTCGCAGAGCTTTGAGATTCATTTCTCAACATTATTATTTCCTTTGACACACGCAAACATACCTTCTGAAAAATCAGAAAGTAATCTGAGCATGGTTAACTTTACTTAATACTTTATTTTTTAATTATTTTAGTGGGTTAGGTTTAAGCAATATCAAAGGGAGGGCCGCGCGGGGCTTGTCTCGTGTAGCGTTCGCTTAGAGCCAAAAAAGCGTAGCTGTCTGAGACAATAGAACTCAGTCGAGTTGTCAGTAGTGTAGTTGGAAGTTCGTCTTGGTGAAACGTGGAAAAATGACTAAAGGGACACGGCTTTCCTTTGTGAGTATTGGGCTCGCCTTCCTCAATTTGAACCAGTTCAAAGCCGTTGACCGTACATAACGACGCCCATACTCCCGCACTATTACCATGAGCATTGATAACAGGCATTAATGTCACTAGCACCCAGCTTAATGCTGTAGCGAGTAACATGGAGAAATTGAACGAGGTTCGGCGCATTATTCCTAATCTTTATAAATTTCCCTTATTATGAGGCACTTGTTATATAGGTAAACGTAAAGATTAACATCAGGTTAAAAAATTGAAGCTAACGCACACTCTTTTTAGTTAAAAACTGGTTACAACGAAAGAGCCAAGAAAATGTGGCGAAACTCTACATAACAAACTGTTTATAAAAAAGACAATAAAAAACGCCGCCTTACACCTTCTTGATAAGAATAATGTAAGGCAGCGTTTTAGAAATCGAATCTTGAGGCTTTGCTCTTTGTTACGTATCTAGCAAACTCAATTGATTAGCAGATTAACCGAAGATCTTGCTCCAAATGCTTGGATTACGCTTCTCGTGATACTCTTCACGAAGGCCATCGATAGTACGAAGCTCTTGCTGTGCAGATTCAAATTCACCTTGGTCTAGCTTCTTCTCAATGCTATCAATCGATGCACTGATCTTTTTGAAACCTTCCATGAAGTGTTCTTCTTTCTCAATTGGGTAAACACCCGTTTTGAGCTCTGCAACTAGCGTGTCGATACGTACGATAGGCTTTTGCATCTCTTCAATGTTTTGAGCTTCTGCTGCTTGTTTGAATGCAAGCTTCATTTCTTGCATGTTTTTCTTAAGGTCAACATTAGCAAAAGCGTTGCCAGACAATAGCGAAGCAGCGATTAAGCCAGATAAAAGGATTGAGCGAGTTTTCATTGTTTCTCCAGGTGAAGCGATGTCTTTGAAGATAGCGCCATCATTGTTGTGGCACTTCGACTTTATTATTTTCGGCTAGTGTATACAAAAATCCGTCGGGCACAAAAATTGATTGTGTCGAAATGCAAACTAGCTAGCTAACCAATGACTAAAAAGTATAAAGTAACGGACATTCCATCACTCAAATACCGAAAATTCAGCAATAGATTGGCGGCCACGCAATGCTAAAAATGCCAAAAACTGCTGTGGCGAATGAGTGACCACTTTATTCGAATCCACACCTACTTTGTCTAACAATGCAGCGACTAAGTCCAAGCCACCGACATCTACGCAGAAATGCGCATCGCTACCTGTGGTAATAAACGCACCTTTCGCTTTCGCTATTCTTGCAATCTCATAACAGCGGTCAACACTGCCAACTCGGCTATTGCCTTTGAGTGTGGTGTTGTTGATTTCAATCGCTACGTTATGTTCCGCCGCACATTGAATCACAGCTTCAAAATCGAAATCAAAATTAGGGTTTCCTAAGTGACCAAGTGCATCAATTCGACCACCTTTAATCACATTCAACAATGCTTCTGTATGGGTAGTGACATCCGATGGGCGAAATACTGGCTCATGAAAACTCGCGATCACCCAATCCAAGTTCTTATCCACACTCGGATGAATGTCGATTTCACCCTGTGTGTTCATGATGTTTGACTCGACACCTCGAATAATTGCGACATCTTCAATAAAACGAGGGAGCACACGCTGGTTACTGAAGAACCAATAGTGTGGCGCGCCCGGCATAGACTCTGAATGGTCGGTCGTACAAAACATAGCTAAACCGTTTTGCTTCGCCGATTTCGCGTTTTCGATCAGCGTGCTGTAAGCATGGCCACTTGCGTATGTGTGGGTGTGGGTATCAACTTTTAATTCCATAAATCAATGCCTTCATCACTTGGTCTAGTCAATCAATTCCAAATTGGGTTGGACTAATACAGCTTCCTCAAAAAATGTCCGGCAGACACCTTCGTAATTTGATGCTGGGTAATTTGCAATTATATACTGTTCATCATTCAGAATTGTTAAAATTAATTTAATCGGCAATAACCTGATTTCGTCCGTTATTCTTTGCTTGGTAAAGGCGTTCATCAGCGAGCATAAACAGATCATTTGGTGACGTGCTTTTAGCCGGAATACATTGAGCAACGCCTATACTCATCGTTACATGAGAAGCAATTGGTGAAGAGCTATGAGAAATCGATTGATCGTGTAAAACCTTTAAGAATGAATTAAGGCGACCTTTGCTTTGTTCGATTGATGTATTTGGCAATACAATCGCAAATTCCTCCCCCCCGATTCGAGCTGCAAGGTCTGACGGCCGTTTAAAGATTTGCTTCCAAAGCTTTGCTATTTGTTTGAGGCAGACATCACCTTGATGGTGGCCATACGCATCATTGTATTGCTTAAAAAAGTCAATATCACCGATCACTAAGGTTAAAGCTTGCCCTTCTTGTTCACATCGAGCCCATTCAGATTCAAACGTTTGATTAAATTGACGTCTATTAGGAAGAGAAGTGAGCTCATCAAAAAGTGCTATCTTTTGAAGATCTTGTTTTTCTCTCTGTAGCTGCTCATCACGCAGCTCATATTGATACAAGGTTTCCAGTAATTCTTTTCTAGGTGCTTTAGTCAAATCCTTTATGGAGAGTGGCGAACTAACAAACTTGGCAAAATCGCCTCTAAACAAAAAATAAAAGACGAGCATTGGGACGCTATAACTAGCCGCGATCAACAACTTACCCATTATATTTCCGAATATGATAGGAACGATCTGAGGACTTAAATCAAAAGCTAAAAGAGGAAACAGTACCCCATCCAAGCAGAGGATAAAAACAAATGCCAACGTGTAGATGAATGCCAACACAGGTAGGTTGGAAAGGAACTTACTTACTTGTGTAAAAATGAACATCAATAACAATATTTCGAGGAGAATTAAAGCTCCCCCAAGTACAAGTACTTTCATTGATACATCAAAAATATTGAAAGGGATTCCAAAAGGATTCAACACATATTCCGATTCCAACAACCAAGCCATAAAATTAAAACCAACAAAGGCAATCAAATCTACAACCACTACTAGCTGAAACATGTGTCTAAAGGTACTAAAATCTCGTTCAATAATGATGAGCATGATAGTGCTCATCATGAATGCACCATAAGCAATATTTCCGCCTGAAATACTTAGAGTTTCGGATAACGGAAATGAATAGACTGCACCAGCAAGCCCCCCGACCAAAAGTACAATACTAAGATAGTTATAAAACGCAGCTGTACGTACGCGATTTTTTAACGTAGCAAAATACAATGGGAAAATTGAATATATTCCTACATTAAGAATATATGCTTCTAACGTCATTACTGTTCCTTCTAGGCTCAACACAATACAGCACCTAGATAACGGTATAGATGTGCAAAATAGTAGGCGATATTAACATGATAATTATCAATTAATACAATCCCCAAAAATACTGGTTACTCTGATTTTTTTAGCCAAAAATAATAAATCCTAGTCGATAATATTGTTCTCACAAACGACAAAAAGGATGTCCAACACCTTTGAACAACCTTACCAACTGAAAGCAGGGCTTAGGGCTTAAACATAGGGCTTTGCTATTATCTCTCTGAGTAAATGTGAGTAAAGCTCTTCATGTTATCGCCTTAATTAAGCCAATTTTTTGCAACCTACCCAAGTTCGTCAATACTTAAACCAGTTAACAAACCGGAATGAGAGATGAGACGAAGACGATATCCGCTGAGTATCCACATCACGAGCCTTTTCTTAATTTTGACAACACTGGTCGGTACCGTTTTGATATCGATAAGCTATCGTCATTCTCAAGATCTGTTATTGGGTACCGTGCGCGAAGTGAGCAACGAACATCGCGATAAGCTGGAATCGATATTTAAACAAGCCATTGCGCCTGTTATCACAACCTTAAATGTGATGGCGGTAAGCCCGTTTGTGGATCATCAAACCGCTTCAATTGAAAAAGAGTCTTGGCTGGCGTCAGTCGATATTATCTTCAAACAGAATACCAATTTAGTGGCTTTGTTTTATGGTTCTGATAATGGTGAGTTCAGGATTTTTCGTCCTTTGACGTCTATTAAACAAAGAGCTGAAAACAATGCGCCATCCAAGGCCACCATGATGGTCAGCACAACCAATCTAGACGGCGAAAACGTGATTAACTTTCTTGATGGTGCACATCAAGTAATCAGAACGGTGCAGTCTGAGAGCCAATTTAACCCCACCACTCGACCTTGGTTTCGTAACGCAAAATCCGATGGTTCGATACAACTTTCAGAACCTTATCTTTTCTATTTTCTACAAACCAATGGTATTACGCTCTCTAGGCGCTCAGCCGATGGTAAACATGTGGTTGGTGCCGATTTCACGCTAAAATCTCTCTCTTCTCAAATCAGTAAGCTGGCCTATTCTCCGCAAACCAGATTGGCCCTGTTCGACCAACACTTTAACCTTCTTGGCGAGCATCAACTTGATCTATCAATACCTAACCTAAACCCTCAAACCAATCAGGAAGGAAAACTAGGTGATCACCCTGTAGGAAAAGTATCGGGTAGCGAACAAGATCCAAGCTTTTTTAACATACCTAAACGTGAGCAGATGGCAGCTCTGAAAGCATCCGTACTAGGGCCTCTTATCTCGGATGAAGAGAAGTTTAATCTCAACCTAAAAAACGTGGAGTACAATTTAAATACTTGGGCATTAACGTTAACACCTGTCGAGCTCACTCAACATGTCACGCTATATTTGGCAGAAGCAACACCACACAATGATCTGCTGGCTGACCTCATCTCCATGCGTGATAAGCAAGTGGCTGTTGCAATTGGTATGTTGTTTATCTGTTTCGGCATCGTATGGTTTGTGGCGAATCGCTTATCTCAACCACTCAATACACTCATGCAACTCACAGACAACATTGCGCGATTTGATTTCAGACGAACCCACTATCCCAAAAGCATGATTCAAGAAGTAGCGAACCTCACCCACTCTATCGAACTCATGGAGCACACACTTCATGATTTAATCACCCTACTTCGAGACACGGCGGGTAATCAGGAATTTTCGATACTCGCTAAGAACATTGCTCACCAAAGTTATTTAATTACCAAAGCTGAAACCATCGTGCTTTTCACTCAGTCAGAAGAAAAAGATGTGTTTGATACGGCTGCTAATCTCGCCATTATTCCTTTTAAAGCGGACATCAATGACTTCATCAAGCATACCCCTTGGTTACTATGCCAACTGAAAGCAGGCGAAACCATCCATCTAAACCGCGAAGACAACGTTCTTAATTATTATCAAGACTCGATCTTCAATTCAGACCTGTATCTGTTTCCACTATTGAACCGCGAAAAACTGTTGGTCGGCATTGTTGCCATTGGTTATGAAAGACCGATCACCAAGATGCAGGCCGACAAGCATGCCTTTTTAAGAGAGCTGCTCAGTTTTGCTGAAATAGCTAAAGACAATATCGACCAAATGCAGCAACAGAAAAACATGCTCAATGCTTTCATCGAGCTGATTGCATCGGCGATTGATACCAAATCACCTTACACAGGTGGCCATTGCCAACGAGTCCCAGAACTGACCAAGTGGCTAACCCAAGCAACCATTGATGATGACCGTTATTACCCGCAATTTTCATTAGATAATAAGCAGTGGGAAGAATTGATGCTTGCTGCGTGGCTTCACGATTGCGGTAAAGTCACCACACCAGAATATGTGGTGGACAAAGCAACAAAACTGGAAACGATTTATGACCGAATCCACGAAGTTCGCATGCGCTTCGAGCTGTTAAAGCAACAAGCGGAAACCGACTATTGGAAAGACATAGCTAACGGGGCACTTCAAGAAGATCAGCTTAAAGTACTCGAACAAAACTTGTCAGAATTAGATGAAGAATTTGCCTTCGTTGCTGAGTGCAACCTGGGCGGTGAATCTATGACGGAAGAGCAGCTTGCACGCTTAGATCAAATAGCAAAACGTACATGGAAGCGCACATTAGACGATCAATTAGGGTTATCTTGGTCTGAAAAAGAGAGGTTTAACACTCAACAGAACATCACAGAGCAAAACGAGAAGCCATCAAATAGCAAAGAGCCTATTTTACCTGTGATGGAGCCGTTACTTGCTGATAAACCAGAACATAAAATACAGTGGGATAATGGCTTTAACCCTGCAGATATGTGGCAAGAAGAGTTCGTCCTTAAACCCGGAGAAGTAAAATATAATCAAGGTGAACTGCATAATTTGAAAGTACGTCGTGGCACATTAAACGACGAAGAACGTTTCATGATCAACGACCATATCATTCAGACTTTCACCATGCTCAATAAGCTCCCTTATCCGTCTTATCTCAAAAACATTCCAGACATCGCGAGCGGACACCACGAGCGTATCGATGGTAAGGGATACCCAAGAGGCCTAAACGAGGATCAATTGCCTTTACCGTCTCGAGCCATGGCGATTGCCGATGTATTTGAAGCTCTAACCTCGAGCGACCGTCCCTACAAGAAAGGCAAACACTTAGACGAATCGCTCAATATCATGACCGACATGGCCACCAGCGGCCATATCGATCCAAAACTGTATTTGCTATTTTTGGAGAACAAAATCTACGACAAATACGCAGAGCGATTTCTTGAAGCTAACCAACAGTCCGAGATTGATCAGAAGAAGCACATAGACCGAGTAAAAGAGTACATACGCTCGTTGTTCTAGGTATTTTCCAATAGCCATGAATTCTTAACGTTTAGCTTTTAGCGACAGAACCTAACGTCTCAGAGTTCAAAGCATTCACTGTCGTTCTCGGGAGTTGCTTGGTTTTGACTTTATATTGTCTTTTAGCCAGTAGTGTATTAGTAATGCTTGCCACGACAATCAGATTAATACCAAGGAGTTGCTGAGTAGAGAAGACATCATCAAAGAACAAGCCCTGCCATAACGCACTGAATAGCATGTTAGTAAAAATTAAGGGGGCGAGTTGAGAGCCGCTTTCTGCAAGTTTATAGGCTTTAGAGCGGAAGATTTGCGTATTAATGGTAAACAACGCGAGTCCAAATGCTCCAAGTCCAATCCAACCTAAACCATCAATAGACAGCAAAGCTGTTAAGGCGCCATACCCCCCATCAGCATCAAGTACATCAGGCACAACAGAAATGGAAGTAAATAAGACCATTGGTATCACGAGTATGGCTGCGACTAGAAACGTCCATGCATTTAGCTCTGCTGGCGTAAGACTGGTCTTAGAGGCTCGATACAAGCTCACCTGTGAGCCAGAGTTAAACATACCCGCCAATAAACCCAGCAACAGCGCAGGTCTAAAGAACTCTGATCCAAATTCAAACTGCGACCAATCCCCTGCCATCATCACTACACCAACAAAGGTTACCGATAAACAAACCACAGTCGTTGTATGAATTTTTGTTCCAAATATTAATTTTTCTAACAATGGAATAAACAGAGGACCTGTACTGAACAACACAACGCCTTCCACAAGCGTTAAGGTTTGCAATGACGTAAGGAAACACCACTGACAAGCCACCATAAAGATCGCCCGCATCACTAAAGGTTTCCACATCTCTCGTGTCGGTTTGTTAATTTTGTAAAAGGTTAGAAAAAGAAATAGAAACAGACTGGGTAACAAAAAACGCACAAAACTCAGCAACGAAATGGGCATGGTTTCAGATAGGTATTTAGCCACTAAGCCGCTTAAAGACAAACTGAATGTAGACAACAACATAAAAGTCGTCGCCTTGGTAATATCAGACATAATTATCACCTCCTATGGCACCTATTTTAGAAGCGTGACGTGATGAAAAATAGCGAGTAATATTAACCATAACTGTAAGGAAAACTTACCAATGAAAAAACTCGTTCCGCTTAAATCCGTTTATGCTTTTATTGCTGTGGCTGAAACTGGCAGCATGACCGAAGCCGCACGCGTGTTGTATGTCAGTCACTCTGCGGTAAGCCAAGCCATAAAGTCATTAGAACAACTGGTTAATAAGCCTCTATTTCAACGAGTAGGTCGTCGCGTCGTTCTTAATGCCGCGGGTAAACGGTATTACCGAAAAGTCGCTCCTGCTCTGGAGCAAATCATAGATGCCACCGAAGAACTGGCCAGAACGCCGAACGATCACCGCATTACACTCAATATGGTCAATTCACTCGCGATGCACTGGTGGATCCCCCGAGTACCTGACTTCCAAGCCTGTGCCCCTTCTCTTGATATCCGTATTTCCACGTTGACCGGCCCTTTTGATATCGAACAAGAAGGGGTCGATATTGCCCTTGTCCATGGCAAACCTAAAGAAATGGGATCGCTATTACAGCGAGAAATTAGGCGATGATGATCTGGTATTGGTGTGTAGCCCTACCTTGTTGAAAAACCAAACGGGACTGAGCGTTGGGCAACTCGTGAAACAGAACCCAACCATTGGCGCATTTAACCCTAGGCGAAAGCACGACTGGCAAGTGTGGTGTGATCATTATCAAATCCCAATGCCCGCATTTCATAGCAACCTAACATTCGATATATCCATTCAAGCCGTGCAAGCTGCGATTCGTTCTCTTGGAGTGTTGGTCACGCATCGCTTGTTTGTGAAAGATGACATCAGCCACGGCATGTTAGTGGAACTGGGTGAACCCGTCGCTAATCCACACCAAGATTTCTACTTTGTTTGCCCAAAAAACAAATTAAAACAAGAAAGTGTGCTAAAACTGAGAGCATGGTTACGGCATGAATTCACACGCTCAGAGACAACATTGAGCGATGATACTCAAGAATAAGACCAAACTATCAATCCATGCAGCGAGTAGAAGCTCAACAAGCGTACAAGAGAGGCTATTATGATTATTACCACCACACAATCAGTCGAAGGCAAGCGCATTGTCGATTACAAAGGGGTTATCGCAGGAGAAGCCATTCTAGGCGTTAACGTTTTCAAAGATATGTTTTCAGGAATCCGTGACTTTGTTGGTGGGCGTTCTGGCACTTATGAAAAAGAGCTAGAGAAAGCACGTAACTACGCCTTCAAAGAGCTAGAACAAAAAGCCATTGAAGCAGGCGCGAACGCGGTTGTGGGCGTAGATATCGATTACGAAGTACTAGGAACGGGTAATGGCATGCTAATGGTATCGGCGAGCGGTACAGCGGTTATCGTGGCTTAATTGCTTAGTTGGTCAATTGCTCAATTATTTATCAGTCAGTTATTCAATTACCTTATTGCTCTATTACTTAATAGAGTAAACGAGAACTGGCGGCTTAACTTATCCACGCTTCCTGCTTTTCCCCCTGCTCGTTAAATGGCAAGGCGGAAAGACAGAGTCAATAACGTTTTTATCTATTTAATTCGCCAATAAGCGAGCTACGAAATAAACTGTCGACTAAACAAGCTATCGATAGCGATAGTTATTGATTAGATTACCGTTTGCTTTTAATCAACTAGTACGGCTTTGTTGATCCGCAATAAGGCCATCAAATGAAGCAATTCGAGCCAAAAACTCTTTCTTGTTTTCTGGCAGAATAGAACTTGCCATTGGTAGGTTAGCCTTCATTGCGTCGACTGCTCTTCCACGTACTAACACTTCAAAGTGCAAATGAGGTCCGGTTAAACGGCCTGTTGCACCAGACAACGCAATTTTTTGACCTCGCTTAATCTGTTGGCCTTTCTTAACCAAGAAACGGCTCAAGTGTAAATAACGTGTCTTATAAACGCTGTTGTGTTCTATCACCAAGTATTTCCCTGCGTACGGATGATTACGAATTGCCACAACTCGACCATCGCCGGTTGAATAGACTGGCGACCCTACGGGTGTTGCGAAGTCAGTACCATTATGCGGAGATATACGTCCTGTCACTGGGTGCTTACGGTACGGGTTAAATGGCGAAGTAATTCTTCGGAACTGACTGTCTATTGGATAGCGATTGAAAGCTTGTTCAAGGCTGTTCCCTTTCCTATCGTAGAAACGTCCATCAGGAGCTAGAAACGCTGCAACTTCTCTACCTCGCAACTTAATCGATATCCCTTGAATCTCAGTTTTACCCGTTAAGTGGTCATCCGTGTACTGTTCATTAACCAACACATTAAAGCTATCACCCGCTCTCAGCTCTTTTGAGAAGTTGATTTTATCTTTCAGTGTTCGAGTGATGTAGGCTATCTGGGAAGTCGTTAATCCTGCTCGATGAGCCGACATCGAAAAGCTCCCCTGTACCGTGCCTTCATACAGTTTTTCTTTCCATTCCCCAGGTGTTTCTATGAATTGATAACGAAAACTGCCGTCATCATTTTCTGTATAAACAGCCTGCTCCACTAAGCTCTCGTGGTAGATCAGCTCTACCAACTGTTTAGATTCACTATCTAAAAGCAGCTCTAGATGATCACCAGGTTTGATGGTATCCAATTTCAAAGATTCTAAATCTGCTTCTAATACCTTTTGAACCGTCTCATAAGGTAAGCTCCACGATGAGAAAACATTGCTGAGTGTGTCTCCTACTTTCACAAAGTAATGAATTTTAACCAGTGAACTTGAGCTAGATTTCGGGTTGATGTTGCCTTTATCAGGCGTTTGAGAGCCTTGATAAGGCGTTATTTGAATTGAGATCTCTTCTGTCGATTCGGATTGAAAAGACAAAAAAGCAGAAAGTGAGAATGCGCTGATAGCTACGATGATCAGGCCGATGCGAAGGAACTTCATAAAAGATTAAACGGTTTATAATAATGAACTCATTTAAATGTTATAACATAACAATTAAGTGAAAAGAATAAACGTAATGTAAGAAACCGTTCTGTATCTACAGTAAAAATATGTTGGGCTAACGTAGCCCAACATGTTACATAGAATTACTCTTCGCAAAGAGCCTCAAAACGCTCTAAGCCTCGTAGCATCTCGAAGTCTTGCTCTTCAGCTAATAGCTCTCTCATTGACCCACTCGCTTGAATAGAACGCTCTAAGTCATCGATAGCTTGACCCTCTGCACCTAATCTAGCGTAAGCACAAGCGCGTTGGTACAAGGCATGAGCATTTTGATCGTCAACCTCTAGTACGCGGTTACACAGGCTCATTGCCCAATGATATTCCTGCATGTCCATCGCAGCATCCGCTTTATAGGTTAACGCTTCAAGATCCCCAGGACGAACCTTTAATATCTCATCGTAGATTTCAATTTTTTGCTCTGCCGTTTGCGCATTTTGCGCTCTCAACCATAAGTTATGAATCTCATTGATGATCTCAATCTCTCGGTTGTTTTCCGAGATGATTCGGGTCTTGCGTTTAAGATCCCTTTCAAGAATATTGAATTTCTTCTCATAGTCTTGAGCAATCGAATTCAGTCGCTGATCGGCCATTTCTTTGGTGGTGTGCTTGAGCTCTTTAAGTGATTGCCACCCCACTAACGCGATAAGAGAAGCAACACCTGCGATAATGTAGAAGAAATAAGTCACGGTTACGTTTGCGTAATTCAGCGATTTATCGGCCACTGAAAGCTCTCGATCCGTCATCTGAATAGTTAAGCGTCTTTCAAGATCTTGCTGTTCCATTCGCAGCTGCTTCAATTCATCTAAGATGTATCGTTCCATCAATGGTCGGTCTATATACTCTTTTTCTGAGTATTTAACCTCCTCGCTTGCAAAGCTCATGGTTGTGACCAGTGAGAACACCGCAATCAATAGGACTCGAAGCATTTATACATTCCTTATATATTTAATCTTTGTGTAACTGTATCTCGTAATGACAAGACAAGCTAGGAAGTCAGCCGACTTGTCTTCTTCGTATTGGAATTAACACTCTAAAACATCATTGATAATTATAAAACACTTGAAGCAACATCATTAATTTCTAATTAAGAAAAATACCAAGTATTACTGTTCTATATAATTAATTCGTGATGCGAATATACCAATGGTTGATTTATAGCATCCAATTGAGTCTTATATTTATAATAATCAGAGCGAGGTTAATTTGAATAATCCACGATACGATTTAATGAGCCGTGTGCTGCATTGGGTCATGGCATCCGTCATCATCTACGCTACAGTCGCAGGGTATGTGATGCACTATGTCACCAGCCATCCGGAACTGTTTTCTTTTCTGTCGGTACTCAATATGTCATTGGCGACTATTGCGACACCGTTGCTCGTTATACGTTATATCTGGAGCCACTTTCGCTCATCACCAACCATGCCCGTCTCGATACCAACAGGACAACAGTGTTTAGCCAAACTTGCTCATTCCTTGATGTACCTAGTGATGTTCATGGTTTTCAGCACCGGTTATTTGATGCTAAAGGAACCTTACTCTCTATTTTGGTTAACGACGGTCAATAATCTAATTACCGACCCTGCAATCAATAGTTTCTTTTTCTATTTACATCGTGCTAGTTGTATTGCCCTAGCCTGTTTAATTGTTTTGCATATTAGCGCCGCGCTTAAGCATCATTATGTCTCTAGGAACTATGTATTGAAGATGATGCTTTAAGTTTGGGGGGGGGGGGGGGGAACTAAAATTAAAAGCGGTGATGTGTTTTGTCTTAAATGCAATAATATGGT